>CAOKAG010000009.1 GCA_948466395.1 uncultured Mycoplasmatota bacterium | reverse complement strand
CTAGGTTTGAGAGATTTTACTTTTCTAAAACTGTCAAAGTCAGGATTATAGCAAAAGAAATTCTAAAAGTAAACTAATATTTTTAATACTATATTTTAAATAAGACATTGCGTCTTTTAACAACTACAGCGATCGCTAAAACAAGAAATAAACCTATTGTTAAAAGAAGGGTAGAAACAAATTGACCTGTTTGAGGATTTTCGATCTCTTCTTTTTCCTCTTTATTTTCTACATCCTCATTTTTTTCTTCCTCACCTTGACCTAAGTCGTTAATATTAAATCGATCAATATTTATCTTAATGAACACTGGATAAGTGACCACCTTTAACTCACCAGTATTAGTCGTTTCTTCATAAGTTTTAAAAAGAAATTCAAAGCCATTTTTTTCATAATCACCAAATTTAGTATTTTCTGGCTCAAAAAAATGAATATTTTCTATCGAAATCATTTTATACTCTGCAACAGCATTCAATAATAATTTATTCATAATCATATCGAAAATCCAGTATTCAATCCCTGGAATACTATTTATTTTATACTCATATATTAAATCTGTGCCATCATATTTATAAGAAAGCGTTAAATTTTTAGAAGAATCAGAAGCCACAATAGAAAGTTCTTCATTAGAACATTCAAAAGTCATAATCGTATCTTTTCCATATTTAAAAGTTGCACCATTAAGATCTTGCGTAAGGGTATAATTAAATGTATTGATAGAATCTAAATATTTTTTATATTGATTAATCAAATTTTCATTAATCTTTCTAATTTTTTCATCTACATCATTATCTTGACGAACTTCAATTTCATTTAAGCTAGACTCTTCATTTTTATCGCTTTCTAAGGCTTGAACATTTAAAACCAAAAATAACGAAATAAAGAAGAAACAAATTATTTTTTTCATAACATACACTCCTATTATTTTTAATAATAAATGAATTAGAAAAAGAAATCAACATTTTTCAAAAACATAGACATTTTGTAATTGCTTGTTTTGCTTATCGCAAGTGATCAAAATCAAATGATTTCTTTTTTTCTTTCGATGAATAACAATAGAGCCATCTTTAATTTCTTGATAACAAGTTACTAATTTATAGGTATAGTAATTAGATTGATAATAAAGAAAAGCGGTATCCCCTATTTCTAATTTTTCTAAATTTTTAAAATAAGATATATGGCTATTACCACTATGACTAGCCAAAATAACATTACTATAAAGCTGACCAGGTAAAACAGAGCCTTCAATTAACTGAATATTTTTTGATACCGTATTTAAAGGAGAATCTAATGGATAAATTTCTCTTCTTAAATTTATTTTATCAATTTCCAAAATCATAAAAAAAGGAACTTTTAAAACCGTATCCGTATTTTTTTCTAGTGTTAAGGCATGAATTTTCCGATTTTTTTCAACCTTAGGCAAAGACAATAAACCAAAAACGATAAAAAGAAAAAAGAGAAATCTAAAATTTCTTTTTATACAAAATCACCCCCACCACTAAAAGAAACAAAAGAAAGGGACGATTCTCTTCTTTCAAAGTATTTGGCACGTTAACTTCTTGTTCATTATAAGCCTTTAATAAAACTAAATCTTCATCCTTAGAAATGTTAAAATAAATTTTATTCTGATTTAATGCATACCCTTTTGGAGCTTTAATTTCTTGAAAATAATACGTGCCATATTCTAAATCATTGATATTGATTAGCCCATTTTTATCGGTTTCTAATTCATCAAAACATTCACCCATTTCTTTACAAATTTTAAATTTAGCTTGTGAAAGTGGAGCATCCGTTACATAATCCAATTTTAACAACTCGACCCTCCCTTTAAAAGGCTTATTGTATAAAGTAATCGATTCCTTTTCTTGAGAATCTTCATTTACTTGAAAAGAAAAAGACGCCACTAAATGATACCCTTCTAATGTCTTAACTTGTTTTATTACATAATGACCATAAGGTAAAACGATAGAAGCTTGGCCAAACGCATTCGTTTTAATCGTCTTTATTCTACGATTATCTAAAAAAATTTCAAATTCTGCCCCCTCTTCTTGAAAAGCAAGATTATTTTTTAAATAATATTTATTTAAAATCAACTCGGTTTCGTAAACTTTTTCTAAAACTGAAATAGTAATAATAGTATCGACATTTAAAGCTGTAATTTTAAAAGAATACTGTTTAGGATCCTTCATATAGCCTTGTGGCGCTTTAATTTCTTTTACATAATACTCCCCAATGGGTAAATCTTTTTTTGATAAAGCCTCACAGTTTTTAACCTTGAGTTCTTCAACTAAACGCCCATCTTTTTGATAAATACCATAAATGGCTCCTTCAAGCGTAGCGCTTCCTTGAGCCAAACAAGATTTATTTTTACTATCCATTTTCTTTAAACGTATTTGTCCTTTGGGAATATCTTCATAAGAAATAACTTCCTGTTCAAATTGCCCTTCTTTAAATTCAAAATAATACTGATTAGGATCTAAAGCATAATTAAGTCCTGGTTGAATTTCTTGAATATAATATTTTCCATTTGGCAAATCATAAAAATGAGCACTGCAATGAACATCAATAACTAAATCTTGAATATGCGTTCCATTATAAGTATACAATCCATAAACACTTCCCATTAAAGAAGTATTTAATTGTGCATCACATTTACGACTTATGGCGTCGTATTTTTTTAAATGAATCACATTGCGAACAACTTCAAAATCCAAAGACACTTCTAAAGGAGGAAGATTCCCTGGAACAAACATATTTTGACCTAAATCACTAGCATAGACAACAAAATAATGCAACCAATCTTTTGTTTCTTTTTGAAGCACAACCCTTCCTCCATCAAGCGAATTAGGTCTAATCTCTAGTTCATGATTCTTAGAAAAATTAGCCGTAGCGTTATAAGTGTCTTTTAGGTGAAAATTCTCTAAGAACTCACTTTGATATTGATACGTCGTTTTATAAGCGATTTGAAGCTTTTGATTAAAATCTGGCTTTCTCAAATACCACGCAATTTTTTCCTCAATAGCATTCATTTTATTTTGGATTTCTTCAGGAGTATCAATAATATATTGACTAGGATGAGTGGCATCAATACGACTAGTAAAATGAAAATCTCTTCCCAATGCTTTCCATATTAAAGCTTGTGTAGCAACAATCCATTCATTGCCAGTATTTCCTTGATACCCATAACCAAAATAGGCAATTAAAGAAACTTGATAAAGTTGCTCTTCTGTTAAATGAACAAATTCTGCAAGCTCATTGAGTTTCAAATCAGATTTTCCCATATAAGACTCATTAGACTTTGGAAGACCTGGTTCTATACAATAAGCAATTTGTCCATCGCTCTTTCTTTGAAAATATTCAAAATTCCCCCATTTCCCCTTAGTATCTACAAAACTATACTTTCCTATAAACGTTTCCTTAAATTGATCAAAAACCGTTTGAGCCTCGACCCGTTTACTACCGATTAACAAAATAGCTACAATCAAAAAAACTAAATTTTTTTTAAAACGATACATTATAAAATCACTCTCCTAAAAGTATATATACCCTCTAAAATGGTAAATTCCTTTTTTTAAGAGTCATTTTTTATAAAAAAAAACCATCAATGGTGGTTTATTTTACCTTTTAATATTGGAAATTCCTGATACATAAATTCATCATTATAAACTTTATCGTAAAACGAGCCTATAAACGTCATAGGTTTATGTCCTTTATTTCTTTCAATCATTCTAAAAAAAGCAGTATACGAAATAAAAAGATTTAAAAGCATTAAAATAAAAGTAATAGAACAAATAATCTTTCCTATTAATACAGGAATTTTTTCAATTAAATCAGAAAGTTTAGGATAAAGAAATTTAAGAAACAAAGTAGCAAACAAGCCCCAAATAAGAGCATAAGGAAGAGTGGTTTTCCCACCTATATTCAAAAAATCTTGGCTATAATCCCAAAATTTAATGTTCAAAAAAAATTCACAGAAAAAACCTGTAAGATATTCCGTAAAACCACCTATAAAAGAAGCAATTAAAAAGGTTTTTAAAAATCCTCTTTGCTCATTTTTAGGTCCTAATAAAATTAAAAATAAAGCCGTACCAAACCCATACAAGGTACTAAATGGCCCATAAATTAAATCATGACGAACCGTCCATTCTTTCGTTTGAATAAAAAATAAAATTTCTTCATAAAAACTGCCTAAAACACTCCCCAAAATAAAAAAAATAAATACTTTATAAAAATGAATTCCACGAGCAAATATTTTTCCCTTATCTAAATTCATATTAAACCACTCACTTATTTATATTTTTTACTTTTTTTGGCTTTATATACAAAAAAATTTAATCAAAATAAATAAATTGACGTCCTAAAGAATCAAAACTTTTTTCCAAAATAGTCTTTTCTATTTGAATATTTTTCTCATTTTTTAAAGGATCATTAATATAATAATAATCATCATCGTATCCAGTTATAACAACAACATGGCTATTCATAGGATACGTATAACTAAAATTCAGCGAGTCTTGATCCACCCAAGTATAAACATAATTAGCAATTTCATAATCAATAGTTGTCCAAATCATCACCGGTCGATCTTTGGTTAATTCCGATAAAGATAACTTCTTTGTTTGTAAAATAACTGTTTTATCCTCAACATGGTAATCCGTTAAAACTTGAGAAAGCGCTTCTTTTATTACCGTATTAAAACAGCCCCATCCACGATTGGCACTAGAGGGATCACCAGCATAATACAATGATGGATCAGGTCCATAACGAACGCCATTAACTTCATAAATATTTTTTTTAGGTAAATAATCCTCAATAAACGTTTTTAATGAAAGATCGATTCCATAATAGTTAAGCAACATGACCGCAGAAGCGGCTTCACAGCCATTAGGATACTCTGGATTCTGAGACACTAATGGAACATCAAACAACCCTCTTAATCCTATTACATTTTCTTTTGTTTCTTCAATACTTTTTGCATAATTCGTTAATATCAATTGCTTTGTGTAATAATCATTCATTAAACTAGGAACCACCATATTTTTAAGTTTATTTTGCTCTCTTTTATAAAATAAAAACCAGCCTATATTAGAAAAAATCAATAAAAACACCGCTACATAAACCACGATACTACTTCTTTTCATAACAACCTCATTGAAAAATATTATATAAGCATCTTTTCATAAATGCAATAAAAAAAGACAAATGTTAAATACCATGATCATTTGGATTTTTAATTTGTCCATTTTCATTTTCTTGAATTTGTGTCACATTAAAGACATCCTCTACTTTTAAATCTTGCATAATCTGACCATTTACAAGATCTGAATTTTGTTCAATTGTCGTTGACGCCGTTGAATTTATTTCATTTGAATTGAAAGGGGTTGGACCAAAGCGAGGTTGATCACTTTGTTCTAAATTTGGGACAGAAACATTTTCACTATTATTCATTGACTGATTGACAGTTAGCACATCCTGAACTTTTTCCGAACCAACAATATCTTGATATAAACCATTTACTTGTGTACCATTCTTATCGGAAAAAGCTTGATGATTCCCATCATTCAAATTACTTACGTCTTGATTAGAGGAACCAGAAATCGTCTCGATTGTAGGGACGTTGACACTCTCTTCTTTTTGAATAGAAGTAGAGGGTTGAAAAGAAGGTTGAACGTCTAAACTAGGATTTAATGGAGAGGTAATAGTGCCTATAGTATTAGATGTTGTACGACTTATAACATTATTTTCATTGGGTTGAACCAAAATACTAGGTTGTATAGAACCATTCACTGATGGTTGAATGACACGATTTTCACTAACCACTTGATTATTATTTTCAGGAATGGGAATAGGTGCCACCTCTAACCCTGGAAGAGGCTCTAAATTCTTATTCTTCTTATTTTCTTTATTTTTATTACTTTTTTTTATAATAAAAATCATCATCATAATAAAGAATATTAGAACGAACACAAGAACTAAAAGCGGAATCCAATTATATAAAGAAAATTCAAATTCAATATATTGATTCTTTAATTGAGTTAAATCCCAAACCAAATCTTTATTGTGATTCGATGCATTCGTTGCATTATTGCTAATTGCCCCAAAAGGCAAATGAACATTAAATTTTAAATCCATAGACGCCATCATACTTTCATAATCCAAATTTTCAAAAGGAGAATTCTCCAAATCAAAACTTGAATCATTTAAAGAACTATCATTATTAGGAAGTTCATTCATCATACCATTCGTTTCAAATTTAATTTTGGCAATATAAGTATTTTTAAAAAAACCTTTTTTAATCTGAAAAATAAAATTCTCATCTTTTTGAGTTAAATTCGATAAATCAAAAATATTTTCTTCTCCTATACTGACTTGATCAATATTTTTTATTTTCTTTTCTAATTTAATTCCTTTCATATTACTTTCTTCGAAAGAACTTACTTTAAAACCATATTTTTCAGCTTCACTTTTATCTAATTCTTCAAAAGGATCTTCACTCCCCATCATGCTTATCATCGTTTTATCAAAGGCCATAATCATACTAAGATTCATGGATTTATTTATTTTAAAATCCATAGTGCTATCGTAACGAACACAACCACTTATTACAATCATCATAGTAACTAATACTATATATTTTATTTTTTTCATATTCATCTACTCCTTACATACCTTTAAAAACAACCATTACCAAGAAGAACCGCCACCCACACCAGATCCTCCTCCTGAACTTCTAGAAGAAGAGGAGGAAGAAGAACTACTTGAATCACTTCTACTAAATTAGGAATAAGATCCCATCTTTTCTTAAAATACACATCCATTGTTGAAAAAGCTTCTTTTACCTTATTATTCCATTTAATAAAAAGGTTAATTAAAAAAAGAAAATAAAAAATCAAAAAAGAAACGATGCCTATAAGAATATAAACCCACATAAAATCACCACGATTAAACTCAGTTTAACATAACAAAAGAAAAAAAGAAATAATATTTCTTTTTACTAGACATTTAATTACCTTCGCCTGAATTTTGATATAAGCTTTTATAAACTTCATTACTTTGTAACAATTTTTTATGAGTTCCCATGCCATTTAATGTTCCTTCGTTGATCACACAAATCACATCAGCATCAATAATGGTTGACAAACGATGAGCAACAATAATTACAGTATGATCCTTAACTAGGTCATCAATTGTCTTTTTAATATATTCTTGAGACTCATTATCAAGAGCACTTGTCGCCTCATCAAATAAAATAATTTTTGTATCTAAAAGTAACGTACGAGCAATACTAATTCTTTGTTTTTGTCCTCCAGATAAATTAATTCCGCCTTCACCTATAATGGTATCATAGCCATTCGGCAAACTCATAATATATTCATCAATATAGGCTTTTTTACAAACTTCTCGAACCATCTCTAAAGTTACCGTTTCATTAACCAATTTAAAATTATCAAAAATACTTAAATTAAATAGAAAAGGAGATTGACGAATAACAGAAATATGTTTTCTTAAACTCTCTTCTGTTAAATCTTTTATATCAACACCATCTATTAAAATACTTCCTTCACTTGTATCAAAATAACGTAATAATAAATTAAAAATTGTACTTTTTCCATTTCCACTTCGACCAATAATAGCATTTTTCTTATAAGGTTCCAAAGTTAAATTAAGTCCCTTTAAAGTATAATCTTCATCTTCTTTATATTTAAATTTAACCTCTTTAAATTCAATCTTTCCTTGAATAGAATCTAAAGAAACCCTTCCAAAAACTTCATCTTGATAAAGCTTATTATTTAAAATTTCTCCAATTCTTTTTAAACTGACCATTACTTTATTATAATTCACACCAAAATCGCTAATACTTTCAACGACTTCATCAATACGCCAAATATAGCTTTCAAGCATCATGAATACACTTAGGGTAATTACACCCTCTACAAAAAATTTTCCCGCAGTATATAAAATAATAAACTGAATAATAAAATAAGCTAAATTATTAAGGCCATAATACCATCTTTCATAGGTTCTTACTTTATTAGTATGAGTATAGAGCTTATCCAAAATGCCATAAACATTTTTTTCAATATTTCTCTTAATGCCTAAAGATTTAATTTCTCTTATTCCAGATATATTTTCTGTAGCTACTTTAACGTATTCATCACTTTCTTTCTTTATTTCCTCATGACTTTTTTTAATTTTAGGAAAAAACTTTTTTGAAATAAATCCCATAAAAACCGCAAGAAGCAGCACTTCTAAACCCAGTACAATTGAAATTTTAAAAGCCATAAATAAAACAATTAAAACCACTACAGACTTACATAACAAACGAATCATTTTACTTAAAAGTTCCATAATACGATCAGGATCCGTATACAAACGATTAATAAATTCACCCACAGCAATTTCTTCAAAAGCGATAGCTGGTAGCTTATCAATCTTTTGATACAAATCTTTACTTACATTTTTTGTAAATTTAATTTCTAAATACGTATACAAGGCATCTCTTGGAATTTGTAAAAAAGAATAAGCAAGAATATGAATGCTCTCATAGAGCACTAACAAAAAGAAAAAACGATTAAAATTTAAAACAGTTAAAGCTTCAATAGCAATTCCCCAAAAATAAACGGAGATTAAAGAAGGAAAATAAGAAAGTGCAACTAAGAAAATATATAAAAACAATTTTAATTTATCTTCACGAATATAATGCCAAAAAATTTTCAAATTCTCTCTATTTTTCATAACTACCTCACTAAAAATAAAATTATAACATAAAATTTATCTTTTTTCTCCTATTTTTTCACCCATTTTAACAAGAATTTCTTTATCCTCTAAAAATTTATTTAAAATTTTTACTTGATCTTTTTTTACAAGTACAATAATAGTACTTCCTCCAAACAAAAACATCCCTTTTTCTTCGCCTTTTTTAAAATGATACTCTTTATGATAATTTTTAATTTTACCCACACACAAAGCTCCAACTTCCATTTGGATAATTTCTCCAAAATGTTTGGTTTCTAAAAGGGTATATTCACGAGAATTTTCTGAAAAAACAGCCACATTTTCTAAAGCTATAGGTCTTACTGTATGAAGACGCCCCTTTATAAAAATTGGAGATTTATGATAACCTTCATCTAAATAACAATAGCGATGATAATGATTAACACATAAACGAAACACCAAACAATACCCTTCTTGATAATTTTTTGCTAAAACCTCATTTTGAAGTAAAGAGGAGACACTGTAATAACTTTGCTTAACGGGAAAAATCAATCCTTTTTTTATTTCATAAACCTTTAAAAAACCATCACATGGTGCAATAAAATTGTCTACATTCTGAGAAATTTTTCTTTTCTCTTTTTTTATTTGTCTTGTAAAAAAAGCATTAAAACTTTCAAAATTCACTTCCTCATATTCTTCTAATAGAATCTTGTTTTTTAACACAAATCGTTTTATAAACAGCTTAGAGAATCTTGTAGATAAAAAAAAGCCAATGAACTTAGAAAAAATTGGAAGAGTTATTATTTTTAATAGAACTCTCCCAATAAATGAGCTATACAAAAACCTTAAAGTTAGACTTTCTTTTTTCATCTAACCCCCCCCCCAACAAAAATTAATAATAAAAATTCTACTATTCCTAGACATACTAACATCATAATTCTTTTGGTATCTAATTTTTTTATTTGAAATTTTAACAAAAACAAAAAACCGGTAATTAAAAGTCCGCCAATATAAAGCAAAGAAAGATCTAAAGACGTAAGATAATTTAAAAGTAGCAAAATAGGGAAAATTAAAGTACTTGAAGTTACAGGTAGTCCTGTATAAGTTTTACGTGCACCGGATTCTTTTTTTTGTCTTTCCTCCTCAGTAACATTAAAATAAGCTAAACGAATCATGGCTGCTAAAGCATAAAAAAGAAAGATTCCAAAAACAAAAAAGCGAAAGAAATATACACCCCAAGAATCCATATGAGAAAGTATAAAATCATTAATAAAAAATGAAGAACGATAAACGGCTATTCCAATACACATTGGAAGAATACCAAAAGCCACTAAATCCGCTAAAGAATCAACTTGAATACCAAACTTTTTTTCAAAAGCACTTCGATTTTTTTTTGAGCTAGCCACTTTGCCATCAAAACCATCGCATAACCCACAAAAAAGTAAAAAGAAAACACCAATATAAGGATTACCAGACTGATTTAATGAAAAAGCAATACCTAAACACGCGGATATAAAAGATAAATACGTTAAAATAACCGTATAAGAAAATACTCCTATCATAATTTACTACTCCTCTTAATTTTTAAATATCTAATGATTACTAAAATACCACAACTAAGGATACAAAAATAAAAAGATACTCCTCTACTTAATAACTCTAAATTCACAGCTTGTTCCATGGGCATCAAACGAAGAAAACCATTGAGCATCAAATAATCCGTTACTCCCATTGCTCCAGGAATTGGTACAGAATAAGCTCCCATAATGACGAGACATTCAATAACAAAAATATCAAATACGTCACGAAAAGAACCACCTGTTGCTAAGAATACTAATATTATAACACCAATTTGACAAATTCTTTGTAATAAATTAAATAAAAAGAGTTTAATTAACACATTTTTCTTTCCATGAATCATTTTTGACGAAGCTTGATACTTTTCAATAGCAGCATCAAGGCGTTTTATTTTTTCTTCTCGATTTTTGATCAAATGCAATTTAACCAACAAATTTAGTCCCCATATACTTATTTTTTTTAAAAATTTATCTTTATAAAGTAAGCAATAAAAAAGAAAAAGAAAGAAACTTTGAACCATAAAACCTATCACAACTAATAATTGTGCCATCCAATCCAAATGTATAAAAATACTAGGATGAAGAATTAACACGACTACATTTAAAAGAATAATGGAAATGGAATACATATATAAAGTATAAAGTAGCGAGACTGTAACAACGGCCCCACTAACCCCATCTTTTAACATAAAATAGGCACTAGCTGGTTGCCCACCACTGGCAGAAGGTGTAATAGCAGAAAAATAAATATCCGCAGCAGCATAATAAAGCGCATCACTTTTTTTAAATGTATAGCCAAACGCTTTGGCAACAGTAACTATGCTCCATCCTTCGGCCAAAACATAAAATACAATAACTAATATTGAAAAAATAATAAACCATAGATTCGTTCCTTTTAAAAAAGAAAGAAACATTTTTAAAGAAAATTCTTTATTAAATCCTATAATTAAACCAATGCTTCCTATCATCAATAAGATAAAAAAGAAAGCCAAAAAAATCTTTTTTCGATTTTCTTTTTGCAAAGAATGACTCATATTATTCATAACAAAAACCTCAATAAATTCTACTTTTTAAACCACTTAAATCTTTTAACGATTTGATAACTAAATTCAGCAATACAAATACCACCTATAATATCGACTACTACATGCTGTTTTACAAAAACGGTAGAGAGACAAACCAACACCGTAAAAAGACCCATTCCTATTTTATACCTTTTAGAAACATTCAAATTCAAGCATCCTCTAAAAACCATATAACTTTCTAAACAATGAATGGAAGGAAACAAATTAACAGGGTCATCCATTTTATAAATAAATTGAGTTAAAAAAGAAAAAAAATCATTGGAAGTAATAGTGGGACGAACAATATAGGTAGGTACAACCAAAAAGAAGAATAAACAAATCATTTTAGCAAGCACATCTGCCACAACAATAAAATGACACTTCTCCTTACTTTCTCTAGAAATAACAATATAGCCAATTCCCCATTGTAAATAAGCTAAAATATAAATAACGATAAAAACATTAAAAAAAGGAAGCCATCCATCAAGAAAAATAGAAAAATCATAATGTTCCAAATGATCCGTTATCACTTTTGAACCATTATAAACCAAACAATTAACTACAATTGCCAAAAAAAGTGGAAGCCAAGCATAGTTAGGTACTACTTTAAAAATTTTTTTCATAATAACCCTTTCACCTAATCCAATATAACATATAGACATGACTCACAAATGACTATAATTTATATTTTATAAAATTATTATAACACACTCTTAAAAAAAACAAAAAAATTCCTTAACAGAATTTTTTTACTCATACTTTTGTATTTGTTCTTTAAAAAAACATTCATTATAATTGATACCCATTGCGTCTTTAATTGCTAATAAAGTTTCATCTGCATAGTTGTTTGCCACATTCGTTCCTTCTTTTAACATTTCCAATACCTCAGTAAGGTGTGCTTCATAATACTTTCTTCTCTCACGAATAGGCATTAAAAGTTCTTCCATAATTTTATACAGAAATTGTTTTATTTTCATATCGCCAAGTCCCCCTTTACGATAATGGTCTTTTAATTCTTCTAAATTTTTATATTCTGGTAAGAATTTTTTAAAATCATCATCGGATGAAAAAGCATCTAAATAAGTAAATACGATATTCCCCTCTACATGACCTGGATCTTCCACTTTAATATGCGTAGGATCCGTATACATGCTCTTAATTTTACTTTCAAGAGTTTTAGAATCATCAGATAAATAGATGCAATTGCCTAACGATTTACTCATTTTATTATTACCATCAATTCCAGGTAATCTTAAACAAACTTCATTTTCTGACAAAAGAGGTTTTGGCATACATAAAACGTCTTTTTCATAAATATGATTAAAACTTCTTACAATTTCACGTGTTTGCTCAAGCATTGGAAGTTGATCCTCTCCAACTGGAACAATGGTAGCTTTAAAAGCCGTAATATCCGCTGCCTGACTAATTGGATAATTGGCGAAACCTACTGGGATACCTTTATCGTCATTATCAAAGCCTCTTAACTGAATTTCTGATTTCACGGTTGGATTTCTAAGTAGTCGATTTAAAGTAACTAAATTCATATAATAAGCCGTAATCTCAGGTAAAGCTCGTACTTCAGATTGAATAAAAAACGTAACTTTTTTAGGATCTAAGCCTACTGATAAATAATCAAGCATGACTTCAATAATATGATTTCGTACTTTGGAAGGATTGCCATAATTATCAGTCAAAGCTTGTGCATCAGCAATCATAATAAAAAATTTATCATAATCAGTATTCTGAAGTTCTACTCTTTGCTTTAATGACCCGACATAATGCCCAATATGTAAACGTCCTGTCGGGCGATCTCCAGTGAGTATAACATTTTTCATATCATAACCCTCTTTCAAATAAAAAATTCATATTATATTTTATTATTATTATTTTCAGAGAAAATCTCATTTAAACCATCATTATTAATCTTAGACATTTCTTTCAATAATGGCTCCATTTCTACGATAATCTTTTTTCTTTCAGATTTTTCTAAAGTATTCTGTAAACGACTCATTTTTTCTTGTAATTGAGCCACTAAATAAGCCCAATATTCATCACAATTTTTATAATGAGTCATCTCACTCTTATATAAAGGAGCATTAAAAATATGATTTTGTAAAAGATAATTATAATAGTCTGAATTTACAAAAGGATTAACCTGAGCGTTTTTTAAAAAATAGGCATCGATAGCTTGAACCGCTTCTATTCTTTTTTCTATTCTATCAAAATCCACTTTAAAAGTACTTTGTAATGTATTGTGAAATTTTAATGGCTCCATTTTAATATCACTATTTTTAAAACTTATCCAATAAGAAAATATAATGGGATAGGGAATGAGATAAGCATTTATTAAATAATCGATTTCCTCTTCCTTAAATCCATTAGACTTTAAAAAAGTGATTTTTTCTTCTAATGAGATTTCTTTTTCTAGTTTATGTGCAAGCATCCATTTTTCTAAAAAAATCATTCTTTCGATTTCTATTCTATTTCCTTTAATCATATCATTCATTCCTTTCAAAGAAGTAAAATAAAAAGTAACTATCCTAATAATAAATTGTTACTTTTACTATTTATATACAACACAAAAAGTGGTAATTTCGGTAATGGGACTTGAACCCATACACTGCAACCAGTAGCAATTTGACAAACTGCTGTGTCTACCAATTTCACCATACCGGCATAAAGCTACACTAATAACTAGTGCTATAAAGTATTATATATTAATTTTATAAAAGATACAAGCGTCACTTTAAAACTTAAACAAAAGGCTTTTTCATATTCCTAACTAATTTTACGTTCACTTTTTTCTAGTTAATTCTCTATATAACCCTTTTACTTTTCCTTCAAAATTTTCTAAATAATTATTCATTTCAAAATAATCTATAAGTGAAACTATAAATTTCCCATCTTGTTCACTCATTTTATAACAAATTGGCAAAGCATTTTCTTGTTCTAGCAAAATAAGATTCAATACTTCCCAATTTTCATTTCTTCTCATCCAAAAAGGATACTTATGCAATCTATTTTGTTCCCACTGTGTCATAAATTTACGATTCAATAAATCAAAATAACGATCTGTATCATCAAATCTTTTTATTGCGTTTGAATAATTAATAAGTTTAATCATCTCATTCATTTTCGTATTAAATGCCTCATTAGAAAACTGATCTATTTCATAAGGAACATTTTTATATAAATTTAATTTTCGAAAATCAGAGCATAATCTTTTTAAAGATTCATCTGTATAATCAAAACTATCTACACCACTTATAATTTGATCAATTTTTTTTATTTCTTCTTTTAAATAATTAGGTTGATTTAAATCAAAAAAACCATAAGTACTCATTCCAACTTTAACCCTTGTTAAATCATAACCACATTTCATTGGATCCATTTTTATTTTATAATCATCAAATTCAACAATCAAAAATACATGAGGTAAAACATCATAAGCGATAAAACAAGATAACCCCCCCCCCATTTCATCAAAAATAGATTTTCCAATCTTGCACCAAGTAGAACAGACAACTTCATAATCTGTAATCCAATCCGCATTTAAAATTTTATTATAATAATAATCTTTTTCACTTTTCGGACAAAATAAATAACGATAATCATAAGAAAAAATGCGACATAAAGTTAAATAGACATAACGAACTTTACTTAACATAGAAAAATTTGGCTTTGTAGCTAAAAATGAAAAAATCTCATCTTTCAAATTCATTTTAAAACACCCCTTTTTAAAATTAAAGCGTACTATAACACGAAAAATCAAAACTTTCAATAAAAATTGAACTGATAAATAAATTAGAAAGGAATGTTTTATTATGAAAAACAAAATGAGAACACCTAAAAAAAAAGAAATCATAGTAAAAAAATATCTTAATGGTAAAACTATAATTAAATTAGCTAATAAACATAATGTTGAAAGAAAATTAATATATTCATGGGCTAGAAAATATCAAGAAAAGAGATTAAATGATTTAATATATAATATTAGGAAAAGCAAAGGTAACATTAAAGGTCTTAATATTAGAAAGCCAAAAAATAGAACTGAAGAACATGAATTAGACATAATGAAGAAGGATATTGAAATTGCACAAAAAAAAGACTACATAGTGAAAGACGTTGATACAAGAAAAAGAATTTGTTACTAATTCAACAAGTATAATTTTTATGTAGATAGATGTTAATAAGTAGGGCAAGATATTAAAACTGAAAACACAATAAGAAAAATTAAAAAACTTTTTCTTTTACAAACCTTCCTTATTTTTTTCTTCTTTAGAAAAATATTTTGAAATATCCATTGCTTCATATCCACAATTTGGACACTTTTGTTGATTTTTCATTAATGCCTCATTATGTTCTTTTGTACCTAATAAGAAATTTACACTATAAACAATGAGTTGCTCACTTTCAGCTCCACATTTTATACATTTGACTTTCTTTTTTTCCGACTTTTGTCATAGCATTAGCTCCTTAAAATTTTATTTAAACTCCAATAATTTGGAGTAATACTCACATGGCACGTGGTAAGAAGGGCTTCCCAAATTTTTGTTTTACTTATCTTTCTTATTATTTTTGAGATATTTATCCCAACCTAAAGCCTTAATTTCCTCTAATGTTGCAAACCTACCTGCAAAATCATCATGACAAAATTCTTTAATAACATTGTAATTTATTACATCTTCAGGAGTATAATAAGCAGTATAACAATCATCACATTGAAGAAAATAATTATTATTCTCATCAACGCAAAACACAAGACGACCATTACAACACTTATTCTTAATTGAAGAATAATAACATTTCTCTTTATTGAACATATGTCTCACTTCTTTATATACTAACGAACAATATAGTTCGAATCATTCATATGGCAGGGGATGAGAGAATCGAACTCCCAACTAAAGTTTTGGAGACTCCTATTATACCATTTAACTAATCCCCTAAGTAAGTTGATTTTATCATAACAAAGAATTAACATTTTAGCAAGTTTTTTCATACAATATTATTAGGTGATCATAATGCTTACAAATTATACGACAAAAGAATTAGAATTGCTTGCCCGTATCATGCGTGCAGAAGCATTAGCGGAGGGAAATTTAGGAATGTTAATGGTAGGAAATGTCGTCGTAAATAGAGCAATAGCAAATTGTTTAACTTTTAAAGACGTAAGATCCATAACGGATGCTGTTTATCAAAAGAATCAATTCGCTGGAATTAATGGTTCCTTATTTCAAGCAAGTCCTACGACACTTGAAAAGAATCTTGCTGAAAGAGCATTACGAGGAGAATACTACTACCCTGCAACTCATTCGTTATGGTTTTATGCTCCAGCTAAAAATACGAGTTGTACAAGTACATGGTATAATCAGCAACTTGCTGGAAGATATAAAAATCACTGTTTTTACCGTCCTGATTCTGGAACTTGTGAAGAACTTTATTAAAAAGCTTAAAGCTTTTTTTATTTTGTTACATTGTATAGACTTTTCCTTTTATATAACCTTCTATTTTTTAATAGTTTTGAAAAAGGTATCTATTTCCTGTTTCGATATCATGCTTGTACTGTAGAGCTATTTCTAATTGTATTGCTAACTGTTAAGGATTTTATGTTTATTTTACTCTCTCTCAAAAAAATATATTGTTCTAATTTATTATTCATATTATCTCTCTAGCAACCTATCCACTTATAGGTTTATATTATAATTAATTTATTTTATATCTTTCACACTAAATATGCTGATGAAGTAAAACTAATCCCAATTAAAATTCATAATTTTAGATAGTCATAAGCCTCCCTCATAATTAATAATTGGGCATAAAATATCAAGTGAAAAATTTAAGGAAAATGGTAATTTGGAGATGGAAAAGTCATCCTAAACAAACCGTTTTACTAACAAATTCATAAAGATTATCACTTTTTTCAAATAGCAAATAAAAAGCAATATATTCTTTTTGAACATATCACTTTGTCAGTAATCTAGAAATTGTATAAAATATACAATTTTATTTTTATGGAATTAATAATTTTTGACCAATTGATAAATTACTAGTAGTTAAATTATTTAAATTTTGAATACCACTTACAGTAGTATTAAAATCTCGAGCAATACTATAAAGTGTATCTCCTGATTTTACTGTATATACTTGATAATTTTTACTTGATGGAACAATTAACTTCTGACCTATGCTTAAAAGATTATTGGTTAAATTATTTAGTCTTTTAAGTTCACTTACATCGGTATCAAACATATTAGCAATTTTATATAAGTTATCTCCTGATTTTACGATATAATATTCTTTATTATTTTCTTCTGGCGCAGAAGTGTTTTTTTTCACTTTCAAAACTTGACCAATACTTAAATTATTCGTTGATAAATCATTCATACTTTTTAATTCTGATACGCTTAATCCAAATCGATTAGCAATATTATAAAGGGTGTCACCTGACTTAACAGTATACGTTTCGCCTCCACCACTAGTAGATTTCAATTTCAAGACTTGACCGATACTTAAAGCATTATTAGATAAATTATTGATGCGTTTAAGTTCATCCACTGTTAAACCATTATTTCGAGCAATACTCCATAAGGTATCTCCTGATTTTACAATATAAGAATCTGCGCTAACAATCGGTTTATAAGGCACTCCCATATATTCAGCCAGCGATTTAACCACTGCTTCAGTTAAATCTTGCCAATTATTTTTAAGTTGATTAACATCATCACCTGTACTATCCGCAAACCCATATTCCACTATGATAGATTCATTACTAGGAGTTTCACGAAGAATATAATAGTAATCTAAATCTGGATTACTTGGTAATCTTCTTTGATAATACTTTCGTACATTTTGTCCAGCTGCACTCATATTATCGCTAATAATACTTGATAGTCGATCACTATTACGTAACGAATAAATAACCTCAGCTCCATCGCCACCTGCGGAAGTATCCTTGTTGTGATGAAAAAATAATATTAATTGCACTCCTGCTCTACACAATCATAATTAGTTGAACAGGAATGCAGTTTACTGTCGTTTCACATATTCCAAATCTGCGGTACAAGAGTAATTACTATTTTTTAACACTAGATTTACCTTTCTTACCATATGGATTCCTTGGACCAGTTGTTTCTTCATAATAAAACTCTGAATTAGGAATAATTCCATACTTAAATTTGATTGTAATCAATCTATTTTCATCTATCTCTATTCTATCTATCAAAGATAATAAAAGCTCTCTCTTTGGTTTATTCAAATCTAAAAGTTGTTTTATCTGTTGTGTATAATCTGGAATCATACTTAAGTTCTTCTTTTCTTCCTGAACATTGGCCTTAACGCCTTCAATCTCCTGATTAATTTTACTTAATTCAGATTCATAAGGTTTAACCATTTCTTTATATGACTCAATGGAAATGTTCCCATTCAGCCTATCATCATATAAATGATTCATCTTATCAACGATTTTAACTTTCCTACTCTCCAAAGATTTGATTTTGTTATTTCCATCATTATTTATAGCTTTTTCTCTATTTATAATTTCTTTATTTAAATCATTAACATCAAATTGTTTTAAATATTTAGATAAAATGGTATTAACATGCTTCTTCAGTTGTTCCTCCAAATAATCATATGGAAAGAAATGAGAAGAGCACCTTCCTCTTATTGGATCTCGGGAATATCTATTACAATTAACAGTCCAATAATCATGGTTTTTTCTATAAGTAACAGTTAACCTATTCCCACATTCTTTACAGTATAGTAACCCTTCAAATAAACGAATAGGTCGTTCAGTAGTTGTCTTACAAATTCTATTATTATTTTGCTTTCTATTCTGGATTAATTCGAAGGTTTCTTTAGAAACAAGAGGTTCATGTGTATCTTCCACAATAACCCATAAACTTTGATCTAAAGTAATTTTCTTTTTTGATTTATAACTTACTTTAGCTTGAGTATGTTGAACCATATCACCAGTATATATTCTATTAGAAAGAATTTTCTTAACAGAAGAAATATTCCAATCATCTCTAAAAACAAGTCTTGTTGAATATTTAGTTTGTTTATAACCACTAGGTGTCACATATCCTTTTTCATTAAGAGTTGTTGTAATTTCTGACACTCCAATTCCTCGTTCAGCCATTTTAAATATTTCTTTAACAATTGGGGCTGTTTCTGGATTTGGAATAAGATGTCCTTTGTCTTCAGGATCTCTCATATACCCAAAGCTAGGTGCACTACCTATAAATTTGCCATTACTTCTCTTGTTATTTAAAACATTTCTAATCTTAATAGAATTCTGCTTACTATAATAATCATTACAAGCTACAATAAATGTAGATGAATCATTACTAGCTTGATTCATAAAACTATCATATCCATCTAATATGGATACAAATCTTATTTGATTTTCTGGAAAGAAATTTTCCATATAATATCCAGTCATTACATGGTCTCTACCTAATCTAGATAAATCTTTTACGATTATCATATTGATTCTTTTCTTTTTAATATCGCCAAGCAATCGCTGGAAATCTGGTCTATCAAAATCAGTTCCTGAATATCCATCATCAACATATGTATCAACAACTACATAATTAGTGAATTTACTCAAATAATTTCTATCTATATACTCGTTGATTATGGCCCTTTGATTAATAACACTTTCACTTTCGTTTTCATACTTCTTATCTTTATCTTTGTCTTCTTGAGATAGTCTTATATAAATTCCAATATAAAATTGGATATCCAACATGTAATTGCTATACACTATTCCTCCTTCTCAATTACATATCGCTATATAGACTATTAAATAATACCATTTATTAAAAAATTAACAAACCTATTTAAGTAGATTTGTCTCCTTTCATATTATTTAATTCCTCTATTAAGTATGAAAGTATTATTTCTTTTAATTTATCAACATTTTCTGAACTCATTTTTAAACCTCTTTCCTTACATCTTATTCATTACTCAAGCCTATAATGAATCCAATCAATAATAATTACTACCTTTTAGCTAATATTTCTGGATCATATGTGAACACAATTAACTGTACACACCAACATAAAAATCTGATAGAATTCACTAATCATTAGATGGTCTCCTAAAAACTTTGAACTACAGCACCACTAGCATCCATAGAACACACAGTCTACAGTACCACCAGCAAAGAATCCAAAGTTTTTAGAAAATCCATCAACGACTAATCTAATAAATTAGTTATTAGAAAAGACTAAATGTATCTGTCTCCGTCTTTTCTCTTTTTAATAATAGTCTTAGTATTATTCTTCTTATTGTTACTACTATTACTATTGTTATTATTACAAGACTTATGGCTACTAAGGACTGCTTGTCTGGTCCGACCATATAAATGGCCTAGCACTTTAGCAACTATACCAAATAGTCTTAAACCTTGGAGTATAAATAAGTTTCTTCTTGATTTCAAGAAAACTGTCTTTTTCTATATCAATCTCTTGAAAAATACCACTGTAATCACTTATGAAAACTATAACCTTTAGTTCCTTTAATTTCTTCAGTCGGTCAATTATAACACGATCTCTTTTCTTTGGATCCAAATCATATAGGTGTTGTATATACAAGACATCATTTGCTTTTAACTTCTTCAACATACTATTCCAAAACAGACTTTTGTTTTTACCATGATCATAATAGATAACATCAGCTCCAACGTTCTTCAAGAAATTATATGATACTCCTAACCATCCGTTCCATACAGCCCCACCAGAGTTAAAATAACCATACTTCATATTAGGATGTCTTTACCTTTATATAATCATCACAAGTAATGAGATCATGGATAGACCAATACTTTGTGCAAATATGCTCAATCGTTCTATAAATATCAACCTTATCATCAAAAAGGTAAAGTTCGACATTTTTTGGTAAATTTAGAAGAAACAACGTTATATCTTTGGCATGTCTTCCTATGTTAAACAAACTCAACATCTGAATCTTACAAGGTTTATTTTCACAGCATATAGTATTAACAAGTTGTTTTAGATGAAACCTATTAGAATTGGTGTCATAAACCACTTTATCCAATGGTGTAATGCTATGTATTACCTCAAAGTAATCTTCTAGAGGTGGTAGAAACTCGTATTCCTCTAAATGTCTTGGTAAAATCCTAGTAAAGTAACCGTATATCATAATACACCTCACATCATTAGATAATCTTCATCATCTATATGCTGATCAAGATTATCTGAATATTTTTCTTCCAATTCATCTATAGTCGCGTAAATATCCACTTGGTCACCCAAAATGAATAAACTGATATGATACTCAAATACTCTTTTTAGTATTTGTATAATTTCTCTTGGTGTACATCCTAAATCATGTAATGATAAAACATACAGACTAGAACATGGTTCTATCTTCCCTAATAACACTCTCAATTGAAATCTATTGTCAACATCATCAAAATAGATAATGTTAGCCTCCGACTTTTTCTTTAAATCATCCAAAGTAAATATTGGCCTAAACTTAGAACACTCTGGTTCTATTATTGTTGTTAAAAAATACTCATATTTCATTTTTCTTCCTCCTCCATAACATATAACTTCTTCGGTTCTAAAATAGATAAGTTCCCAAATTCCTCATCTTCCATGTTACTTAACATTTCAATCGTCGAATCAATATCAACCCAATCTCTCATAACAAATAAGTTAATACCTGCAGAATTAATTTGTACTAAATAATCAATGAGAAACTCTCTACCACAACTTAACTCAGTAATTTCAGAAATGAATAAAATATCACCATAATCCATAATTTCATTGATCAACTTACAAAATCTTTTATTTTCCAAAGAATAATCAAAATAAAACTTAGTGATATATGGCAACCCATAAAACTTGTTATACCATCTTCTATCTGGCATATTACATGAAAACCCATATCCAGTACGACGATACTCATATTCATCGTTATAATGCCATTTTCTATCGTATGGATAACGAAAGTATGCATAACGTTTCATTATTCCACCTTCGAAATCTCATATTCGAACTCAAAATCATCATCTGAATCATCACTGCTAACATCAACTTCTATGCAATCAGTTGTTCCATCCATAGAGTCTATTAGCTCTTTAAGATTTTCTTCAGATATATTATTTTCTTTTAAACTTTTGGCAAAGTTTAATATACCTTGTCCTTTAATTGAAACTCCATGATAATCTAGAGTGTAAAAAGTGCTTTTTTGTTCTATAACCCCATTTTTTTTCAATTGGTAAATATAAGTCCACAAATTAGAAATACCTCTACCATACATTAGGTAACCAGGACAGACAGCATTAGGTTCTGCTTTATTACTCTTAACAATCTCAAATGATAAAGCATTCCCTCCAACAACATCCTTAGTTAATTCTTTAAAATCTTTTAAAATAGTTGCCTTAATAGGTTTGATTCTAATAATTGTATCCGTATCATACTCAACATTTTTAGGACCATACATTTTAAGTATCGTTCCTGTTGTCATGTTCACTGAATTACGATTTTGATTTATTACAATGAACCCAATATTATATTTAGCAGCCAAAGATTTGTATTTGCTCATAAACTTATTCATTGGACCACTCATATAATTACTATTATTGGTAGTAACTGAGATAGATCCTTTCTTAGAGCCAATATTCGTAAAACAAGGGTTTATTAGACAAGCCATCGAATCAATAACAACAAAATTTATCTCTTCAGTAAGAATAAAATCATCTAAAACCTTTTCCACAGAAGCAAACTCTGATTCTTTTACTAGAAAAAACTTGTCCTTATAGTTGAAAAGACCAATAGAAGTTAGTGTTTCTCTAGAAACAGAATGCTCACTATCAACATACAAAACATTATATCCTTGACTACATAAATTCTTAGCAACTTGAAGTGCAATAGTAGACTTTCCAATCCCAGGTTCAGCAATTAATTGCACAAATGTACCAAGATCTATTCCACCATTAAGTAACTTATCAATTGGATAAACACCTGTCTGAACGGGATCAGCAAAGTAATTAGGGAGAGAACTAGCCAGTTCTCTCAAACTACTTTTAATATTTTTGTTATTCTTCACTATTATTCAACTCCTTCTCAATAAGTTTATCCGCTATATTGTCAGGATCATTAGTAACTAGAGTTCCTGTCTCTATGCAAAACACCGGAACTTTAAGTGTGCCATCTTCCAATAAGTAATCAATAATTACCTTATTTCTTGCAATTTGAGAAAAATTAGTAACAACTATGATATCAAATGAATCAGGTGCATAAGCATCTTCTAACATTTCTCTAAGTTCTACTTGCTCGCACATACATCTACTAGAACAATTGTTATCCTCATAACCAATAACTAGATTCCAAGATGTTTCTTTGCTAACAAAATCCTTTATACAACGAACTATTGTCTCAAGTCTTTCATCATGATCGAATCCTAAGGTTCTAGCGTAATATCCCGCTCTTAACAGTAAATTTTTAAAGTCACTACCATTGACTACAAATTTATCTTCTAACATAAAGATCCTCCTTCATTCTCTTGTTTCTCTACTTCCACTCTATAATCACACTCAAGTAAATTTTCTTTTGTATATTTGGGACGACCACTGATCATAATTCCATCTTCTATAGAGAAAATTGGTACATGATTTTCAGCAAGTTCAGTTTCCCAAAAAATGTATTCAGCTAGTGTTCTGCTTTCTGTTATGTGAAAAAAATCTGGTACAACGATAACATCAAACTTATAACCCGATTCTTCTAACAATTCTTGAAATTCGTTTTGGTTAAATACACTCACGTCTCTGGAATCACTATAGATATCAACTAGTTTCCATGAGGTTTCCTTTTCAATAAAATCTTGCATAGAAGCAATTATTTTTTCAAATCCCTCATCTTCAATATAATAACTTCTTGTTCTAGCATAACATGCTACCTTTAGTGGTAATTTTTTAAAGTCTATACCATCGACTTTGTATTGATCATTTACAAGACCATACATAATATTCATCTCCTGTCATTTTAAATTTGTATCAAAAACCTGCAGTAATTTTTGATACTATTGCACCGGTACAAAAATATGATACCTAATAAATACCTAATATAAAATTGTCGAAAAATCTGAAAAATTCTGAATTTCTCTAATCTGGTAAATAATTCGAAATAACAGTATTATTCGACTGAAAACTTTTGATATTTTTCAGGCACAGTTAAATTTTCCCATAGAATAACTTCAATTAAAATTAGTGAAAAATCTGAAAAATTCTGAATTATCCTAATTAGTAGAAAATCTCCAAAATGACCTTGACAAATTTCATAAAAAGTTTAGAATAATAGTTACTATTTGACCAAAAATATTCGATATTTTTCGGGTACAACAATATTAAAACATAAGTAAAATTTTAAAAACACATACGAAAAATCTGAAAAATTCTGAATCTCAATGAAAGGAACAAAACATGGAAAATTTAATTGATAAAAACGAACTGATTACTATAGATGATAATGACACTGCTGATGATACATTTGACAAAAACGACGTAATCTTAATCAAATTGAACTATTTACTAAAAGAATACCCACAAGATGATATAATTCAAGCTTGCAATTGGTATGGTAATGGTGGTTACAATGCTAAAAACGATAATGGATTTGATACAATAGAGTATGTTATAAGAAATGGAAATGACGTTTTTACCTCCATCTACATGACAGGTAAACAACTATTTAAATTGATAAAATCAAAACAGAAAGATAAATCACTAAACTACTTAATCGATAGTTGCTTTATAGATCCTAATATATCCAAGTCATTAAAAAAAATTTTCAACGAGTACATTCAAAAGTATGGGTATCCATATTTACTAGAGGATAACATTCCACACCCACAATATGAAGAATTCATAGTCGAATGTATAATGGTATATTTAATTGATGAAGTTAGAAAATGGAATTTTAAAACAAAACAAGATTTAAAAGATGGATATGAGTTGCCAATAGATCCTAAATTTATAACTTTGTACAATATGCTAAAACCAGAACTAATTGCTATTGTAATGGAAGTCGAAAATAAACAAATATTAGATAAGTTTGATAAATTAGAAATAATTCAGGTGCTAGAATATGGTCC
This sequence comes from uncultured Mycoplasmatota bacterium, assembly GCA_948466395.1. Taxonomy (GTDB): domain Bacteria; phylum Bacillota_I; class Bacilli_A; order RF39; family UBA660; genus MGBC108787. The sequence continues at coordinate 15,149 of CAOKAG010000009.1, read as the reverse complement.
TATGGATAAAGGAACAGAAGAACCAATTAACAACTATAATGATAAATTCTTCACTATCTTGCAAAGAAGTCTAATGCTATACATCACAAATCATATTAATGGTAGATACAAAGAACAATATCAACTAACAAAACAAAAACCAGTATTTAATGAAGGCAGTGAACAATATAGAGTCTATAGAATTTCAAATTCATTAATGGGAATAGCTTATGATAAACTACTTTTGAACTCTACTGCTACAGAATTTAGTTATGAACGCAGAATGTGTAATGTACCTTATTGTATAAATGAGTTTGAAAAAGAGCAACAATACAAACGATGTATACTACACAGACCAGGTGGAGAAAAAGAAGATGAAGCAAAAAGCTATGACAACCAAAGAAATTATCAATCTAGTAAAAAATAATTTTACCATAGGAAAAGAAGCTACCCATACAAAGTAACTTCTTTTAATTTAACTTAACATTAAACCACAAATTATGATGTCTTTAGAACCTTTAAATAGCGATACCCTGTGTTGCGTCCAATCTGACATAACCTACAGAACTCTGTAAAATTAATTCTCTTCTCATTATACTCAATGTAATATTTAGCAACATCAGGGTTCTTCTTGTAAATTCTATCACGAGTTAACTTAGGTTGCCCACCAATGCGTCCCTCAGATCGAGCAGCAGCCAAACCATCATTAACACTTTCAACTATCATCAATCTCATAACTTCCGCCACCATCGATAACATCAATAATTGTCCCTGCATCAAAGCTGACAACGTACCACGACAGTCTACTTCAAAATCACCTAGAACAAATTTAATCTTCTTCTCCTTAGCAAATTCAATTAGTGACATAAAGTGCTTAAGCGATCTAGTAAGACGATCGATAGAAGAACAATAAATTGTGTCTCCCTCTTTAACAATATTTAGCAATCTGTCAAGTTCAGGTCTCTTATCTTTCGAACCAGAGATATACTCCTTAAACATATTCTCCGGTTTAACACCATGAGCTTCACCAAACTTAATTTGGCGAAGTAGGTTCTGCCTTTCCTCGTTAGTACTACAACGTGCATATAAATATTCCAAATTAACCATTCCTTCCTGACCCAAGAAACCTATTTGTAGTAAATGGAACATTTTAGCACTAAATTAGGCCTAAAATCCATAAAAAATAGTGACAAAATGAGTACCCACTTAACAAATGTTTCTTGACACATTGTTTTAATACCTTAATAAAGAAATTATTGCAACACTTTATAACTATAATTAAGTATTAAAAGAAATCCCATATATGAACCACTCCAAACTATGATATAATAGAACTAACAAACATTTGAAAGTGAGATGATTTTATGACAAAAGAAGAATTCCTAGATAAATATAATTGTGAAATGAATTCAAGTCAAATTTCTGAAATAAAAGATACAAAAATACAAGAAATAAAAAAGAAGTATTGGGATCTAAAACATAAAGCTTTTTTAGATGAACGAAATATAAGAGATTGGGAACTTGGTGGTGTGCTTGATGAATACACATTATTAGAAAGAAAAGAGTTAGAAGAATATTATCAAGAAATGCAAGAAAACACAACAAAAAGCCCAAAGGATTTAATAATTGAACAAGAAACTGAAATGATGAATAATATGACAGAAGGACAGTTAGCTGAATACATAGCTACAAACTTTAATGATTTTTAAAATGACTTCACAAACAAATAACAACTATTTTCATAAAGGTTTTTATGAAAATGGCAAAGATAATATTAGAACACAATTAGAAAAAATTAGAAGTATTAATCCAGCAAAAGTATTTAAAAATGGGGATTGTATTTATTATGAAGCAAATAATTTTTTACATGGTATATGCCATATATTCGCATATGTATTACATCAAAAATTTGGTTATGATATTTTAGAACTGAGAAGTCAGTCTGGTACTATGGTTCACTGGTGCTGTATCTCTGAGTATAGTGGGAAAGAAATATATATTGATGTTAGAGGAGCAACAACAGATTATGATGAGTTTTTGTGGGAGTTTCAGCCAGATATTGGGAAAGCACCATCAAAAACTAAAATCACAGATTTAGCAGATTATTGGGAGGAATGGAAAGAAGAAGAACAACTAAAATTTGCTGATGAAATAATTACAAAATATTATAATTATTATTCATTAGATTAAAAAGATAATTCAAATTACAAGTTAGGAGTGATTAGTGCGTGAATCGAAAAGAAATAATTTTATCAATGATTGCAAGAACACTGAATTTAAATAATTTTATATATAAGAAAAATTCTGTGTTAAAAGCGTCATTAAAATGTGTTGGATTAGGAGAATATTTCGACAAATATGAACGATATCTTATACCATATTTTTACAAAGATGGAGATTCTTTGAAGTTTGAGAATCAAAATGTAGAATATGATGTGTTTTTAGGAATGGATAGTATTTTTTCTGATTTGTATTCTGAAGATAAAAGTAATGAAATAATTAGTTTATTGAAAGAATTGACAAAAGCATTTAATGTACCATTTATTGCAGAGCATTATGAAGAAGAATTTAATGAACTTGCAAATCTTTATGAATTACTTGGCTTAAGCCTTTATTTGGAATATGACAAAATAAAAGTTAGTGTTTGTATGGAAAGTAACTTACAAAGAGTACAAGACGTATTTTCGGTGGAATATTGGTTAGAGGCAAATCATAAAGAGGTATATGATGCATATGAGTCAGCTATTAACTCCTATACTCAAGGCGATGCTGGTGCATGCATTGAATCTTGCAGGACATGTTTAGTTAGTATTTTTTCAAAGTACCAGGGTACAGATGCATTTGCACAATGGGTGCGAGGTATTTATAATATAAGTGGAGATGCAGCAGTAGCTTCATTAAAAGATTTATCAAATGCATTAAAGGTAGAGTTAAAGAAAGAGGATTTGGCGGAGTTTTTTTATGAAAATAAATCGGGAAAACTTACCAAAACAAAAACTATATATATGATTTACAGTATGCTATCTGATTATGGAACACATAGAAATGAATCAACACAAGAAATACCAACCATGGAAGATGCACTGTTTTCATTAAGACTGATAGATAGTATTTTGTTTTGGGTTTACTCAAAGACAAAATAATTATGTGGAAAAAACAACTATAAATTTAACGAGCAGATTTTATATCACCTGCTCGTTATTTCTTTATTCAATAGTTAAATACCTGTTAAATTCACCATCAGTCATCATCTCAATCGTTTTCATTAGGATAATGTACAAATAAAATCTAAATCCATATTTCTATCATTTCTCGTATATCAAATTGAATCCTATATATAATTATTTTCATCTACAACAAATAAGCACTCACTAACTGCTTGACCTCTACCAAATATGAACAGAATCTTCGAGAAGATATCTATAAACATATCCTCGCAATTATGTTCTTTCATAATACCTACATACTCATCCCATTTCGTAGGATCTTTCTTCGCTCGACCTTTGCGAATAAAATTAAGCATCTCTAAAGCCATATCCCTATCAATAGAGTGATCTAACAGATACTCCAGTATATCTTCACGAGTGGCTATCAGGTTCTCAAGAGTTATTTTTCCCTCAGCTACTAATGCATCTTGATTATAGTTCCAAACATCAGTACCATGCCCTATGCTTTTTACTTTGATATAATCCCTTATGGTCTTAGGTTGCAATATCTCCGCAATTTCTTTTTCAAAATCATTAGTAAGTACATTACCCAAACCCTTTTCTTCATAATCGCTTATAGGTTGCTTTTCATCAACTCTTATCGTTAAAAATTCATCTTTATACTTTCTATAATCATCAACTGTCTCGAGTATTAAATCTTCATTTAATCTAAGTGAAATATCTTTAAGCATAGGACAATCTTTACTATCCTTATACCCAAAAAATGGAATTAATAAATAATGGTTATCTTCAAAAGCATTTATCTCTTCTATATCTTCCTTTTCGTGTGTACCATAAACAAATCTAAGTTCATCATAATAATTTCGACCAACATATGATAAAAAATCAAGTGGAATAGCATGAATTAAATCCACGCAAATAGTAGAATCATTAAATAATTCATAAGGTAAATTATATTTTATCGGATCTACATCGGTTATATCTAATACATACAATAACAACAAATTATTAATTGTACCCCTAAAGTGATAAGAAATAGGTAAGCGAGAGTGATATTCCTTATATTTGTAAAATATCTCAATAAGGAATAACAAACCCTTATCATATAGTAGATCAAGTTCTTTATTACATCTTCTAAATAAATCTAAATTCTTATATTTAAGAAAAAATTTTTCCTTAAGTTCATCAAATAAATATATCTTTGCATTCATATTTAAATGCTCATACTTCTCTAACATACATTATCCTCCTTAGTCTTTGTTTTTTTCTCTTATATAATCCAACGTCCATGTAAATAATCCTCTACATTGATATCAGAAACATTAACAGTAGGAGAATACAAAAATAATGAATAAACCTTATCACCCTTAACAACGATAATATCATCAGAATCACCAATTAAACCTATATCGTCAACATCCATGAAACGTGAATAGTCAATTGCACCAAAATTAAAATCTCCATAATACTTAACTGTCTTTTCATATGTTAAAGCAGCAATACCAAACTCGGTAAAAACAATCTTCTTATAGTGGTAGTTGTTATCATTTATAAAGTCATGCCCACACCTTCCTTTTTTCGTTAAACAAGTAATAGTCCTATCAGCACCAATCGCACAAATAGTTCGGATATCAATAAGAGTAATATATTTAACATCATCAAGTATCTTCTTACCATTTACAAAAGCAGTACCATCCTTTAATAATATAACTACCTCTTGATAGCAAGAAACTACTATATCCTCAACCATATCAACAGGAATGTTTTTAAGATAATCAGTATATTTTGTTATTACATTATATTGTTCATCAAGATCCATACTACTATGAAACTCATCCATATCTATACCAAATGTAGTATGATTATAATTTTGTATAGCATAGATACAGAACAATTTATCTCCGCTAATTTCATCTTCAAAAAGTAACTTCTCATCAAATGAATCATCTACCATAGAAACATTACCAACAACTCTATATTTTAATCCAATCTTAATATCTTGTACTAGTGTTTGAAATTCTACATCTCTATTACCAACTAATAGAGCAGACATCTCTCCACTAGAATCAAATATAGTTAGAAGAACATACATATAATCTTCTTCTTCATAAATCTTCTTAGATACAATACTAACATCAAGAGTAACGTTTTTAACTTTTCCTAAAAGACTATCAATCTGAGATATAAACGAATCATAAGGAATATTAGTTACTATTTTCTTAAAACCAATCTTCTTCGCCATGATAATAACCTCCTTAACTATATTTTAATATACCATGATTTGAGAAAAACTAATATAAAACTTATATCACTTTATTTTTTATTTTTACCATTTCGCTTTAATTGATTATACATTGCTCTTTCTTTGGGACTTGCATTAAACATAGCATAATCATCAAAGATTTCTTGTGCATCCGGATTTCTATCAATAGCTATTCCATAAAAGAAACCAAAAATACCTGCAACAATTGTCAAAATAATTGGAAGTGGTCCATCTGTCATTTCAGAAGATACCATATAAACAATAAATCCAAGAACTGCTCCCATAAAAATTCCAGGGAATAAACCTCTTATAATCACACCAACTTCAGCAATATTAGTTTTTGCATCTTTCTCTATTTCAGTAACCTTTCTATAACCACAATTTTTACATATAGTGTTATCAAATTTCTGCTTACATTCTGGACAAATATATACAATTGAAAATTTAGTTTCATAACCACAATGAACACACTTTGTTGATTTATCACTAATTTTCTCTCCACAACTTTTACATTTAATTAAAGCCATATTTTTCTTTCCTCCCTCTTAATTTTATATTACTTAATCTTTGCGTAATCTTGATACGTACCACCAGTATCATCACAACGTAAAATTGTATCTGAATCCTTTAAAAAACAATTATATTGTACACTACCATAACTATAAATTTTTACATCTGATCCATATCTCTCATAAGTATATGCACGAGGATCCGCACAAGCATCAGTTTTAACATTACATAATTGATAAACTACTTTACCATCATCATTAAATTTAAAAGTTTCTCTCATTGCATCACCAAAAGCATATTCATACTTAGGTGCCGAGTATTCAGCATTTAACGTACTAGAAGATAATGTACCTTTATGTGCTGAAGTAGTTAAAAATGAAATAACAAGAATTACAAAAATGAATACAAACAGAACAATAAGAATAAAGATACTATGCTTATTATGTCTTTTCGACCTGTTGCTAACATTGCCATTGCCTTGAAGTGAAATAGAAGTCGGTGCACCACAATGAATGCATATGTCAGTTGTATCACTAATATCTTTTCCGCACTCAACACATTTAATTAATGCCATAAAATCACCAGTTTTTCCTTTCTTTATAAAACAATAAAAATATTCATTACCAATTAATTGTTCCAAACTAGTTTTTCAATACATGTCGGAACTAATCTTTCAATAAATAGAACAACTAATACAATCTCCAAAGTAAATAACAATATCATAATATTATTACCAAACCCAAGCAGATGTAACTGATAAAGCCAAATCATATGGAATTTGAGTAGCTTTGCAAATAGTATATGTAATAGCCCTATTATATGGTGAAAAAAGAATGGATGAACAAATAATTAATATACTTTCACATATTATTAGCGTTCTATTTTCAAAACAGCCTATAAACATAAAATTTAACTCCTTTCTATTCAATGATAAGTTTTTCTTCTAAAAAAAGTATTATCACATCCATTATATCACAAAAGTAGCGTTTGAAGATACCATCATTTTAAAACATACATGAGAAAATAATATCATGTAAGATGGAGGTGTAATATGGGCAGAAATAATCATTCATACACAGAAGAACAGATAATAGATTATCAAGAAGTTAAAAAGAATTTATGCCAAAATATGCGTATTGCACGAAAGCTTGCTAAAATAAAAGTAAAAGATGCAGCACCAGCACTTGGCATAGAACCAGAATCATTAAAAAGAATAGAGGCTCCAAGTTCGAAAATAGGCCCATCTTTAGAAGTGTTATGTGGTGCAATTGAATTGTATGAACAGAATCCAGACTTCTATTGGACAGACTGGGAAGATAATCAGAAATTACTAGAACACGAAAAGGAAGAGAATTAACTCTTCCTTTTAAAATATGCAATATATACAGTATGTGAATTATCTATTGGCCTTAATTCTTCAAAAGAATAACCTGCAAAATTTATTAAATAATCAATTATCTCAAACTCTTTAATATTATCCTTTTTGTTTTCGAATGTTATCTCAATCTCCTCTGAAAAACCACTAGATAATTCTTTCTTTATTATATCAAGAGTAGGATATTTAAGCACTAACTTCTTCAATTAAATCACCATCCTGCTTGTATAATAACATGCTTAAAATAATTATACAGCTTTAATATTAATAAAAAATCCATTTAAAAGATATGTGAAAAAATATGATATAATAAAAGTATCAATCAATTAGTTCTTAAAGGTGGTAAAAATGATATTAAATGTAGGTGGTAGAACAGATATAGTGAATTATTATAGCGAATGGCTAATGAATAGAATCCATGAAGGTTTTGTCTATTCCAGAAATCCATTATTTCCTAAACAAATAACTAAATATGATTTAAATCCTCAAAAAATAGACTGTATGATGTTTTGTTCAAAAAACTATACCCCCATACTTAAGTATATGAAAGAAATAAATTCGAAATATAGAATAATATGTCATTACACAATAACAGCATATGGAAAAGACGTGGAACCAAAAGTACCAAGCATTGATGAATCTATAGAAACCTTAATCAAATTATCAAATATAATAGGAAAAGAAAAAGTAATATGGAGATATGATCCATTATTAATAACAGAAAACTATAATATAGAACATCTAATTAAAACATTTGAATATATTGCCAACAAAATCCATAAGCATATTTCACTTGCTATATTTAGTTTTGTCGAAATGTATAAAAAATTAGAAGTAAACATGCCTGAAATTATTCCTTTCACAGAAAAAGATAAAATTGTATTAGCAACAGAAATAGGAAAAATTGCAAAAAAATATAATATTCCAATTCAAACTTGTGGAACAGACATTGATTACACTAAATATGGTATAAATCTTTCAGGATGTACAACTACCAAGATCCTAGAAAAAGCAAATGGTTGCAAATATTGTTATGCCAACAAAAAGCCAGAAAACATTATAAAAAATTATAAATTACATAATCCTAAAAGTCCAATCTTAATCGATAAAATAAGACAAGATGATATTATTAAAAATGCAGATCAGACTAGCTTTATCATTTGTAGTGATAAAGTTGAACAACTTACTTTGATTTAAAGTTATGAGCAGATTAAGAATCTGCTTTTAATATGCAAATAAATATTATTATCTACTAAAACAAGATTATTTAAAAATTACTCTTCAAAATTATAATTCCAAATTCCCTGTTTACCTGAAATAGTCTCAGGAATATTAACTAATTTTGCATTTGATAATTTCCATGCATATCCTGTTCTAACCTTATTACCATAAACTAAAGGATTTTCTTTATTTATAGCCTTACTAATTGTATCGTCTAGTGAAATACAATCATCAACATTAACAATAGCTATAATTCTTTTTGATGGAAAATCAAGTCCTAAATCTTCTACTTTTTCCATTGCATCTTTATCAATACCTAAACCAGCATGGATTAGTATAGGCCCTCTATAATTTAACTTCCAGCTTCTAAATTCATACTTCTTATATCCATAAGCAACTAATGAAGCCCAAGGTTGTTTTAAGGTTATTACTTTCATTTATATCACCATACAAATTATATCATGAATTAATGCATCGCTATATTAAAAATGTCGAAAAAATGTTATAATGGTATAGAAAGAAAAGTTTACTTTGCAATTAAAGTAGTAAGGAGTGGTATTATGAAATCTGTTGCAGTTAAATTAAGAGACGGAAAAGTATGTTATGGAGATCAATTTGATTTCGATGATTATCGAAAATTACAAAAAATCTTTTTTGATTGGCAAAAAATTAATACTCAATTAAAAACACTTGGTGGTAGAAACCTTAATGTTCCTGATGTATTCAGCGAAGCTCTATTTTGTATATTTTTCAATGCAGTAAGAACTAATGGAACTGCACATTCTTATGATTGTGTATCCTTAAATAATCAAGCAGGAATTCAGGTTAAATCATGTTCTATTGATAATGACTGTACATCTTTTGGTCCTACATCTACATGGGATGAGCTTTACTTTGTCGATTTTGCTCCAAATGGGGTTATTGATGGAAAGGTATGGTTTTACAAAATTGATTGTGACATCTATTCCATAATATTAAATTCAAAAAAGGGTGAAACATTTAGAGATCAACAAAACCAAGGAAGAAGACCTAGATTTTCTATAAAAACTTCTATAATAAAAGCTCAACATCTTGAACCAGTATTAAAGATAGATTTACTATCTGAAACGATACCTGAATTAGTGGAGGTTTAACTATGAATGAAATCAGTTTTAATAAAGAAGATATTCTTGAAAGAATTTACTTCATTACAAAATTAGTACAAAATCAAAAAGGAACCACAATGCAAGGAGCATTAACATCAAAAAGCGATTCAATGGGTGGTATATTTGATAGGTTCATCAATACTATATCTGATTCGCTAGTTTTTGAAAAAATCATTATTCCAAAACTTAATACAGATAAGGAAGTTCATGTAGTAAGTGATTATTATTATTACAAACCATCAAAAAATATAGCAGGAATAGCACCAGATATTTTTGGAATTATTGTAGATGGAAAACAAATTCCTTTTACAAGATTTAATAATAAATGGGAAGCTGTTAAAGGAATGCCTCAAATCGAAGTAAAAACGTTCAAAGCTAAAGATCAAATGATTAGTTTAAGAAATCAAGATTATGATGATGAATACTTAGTTCTTATAGACTTAAATTTAAGAATAGATTACTTAGTACCATTTTTAGATGCAACTATTTTAAATAATGCTTTAATCCAAAAAATGGAAATGGATGATTCTGTTTTTATCATAGAAGATAAAGACTCTAAAATAACAAGGGTAACTCCAATAGATTATTCATCCAATACTATCGGAACTTTAAAATTAATTTCTATCACTAACGCTACAGATTTTATGAAACAAACCACTTTATGTAAGGGTAATATAAGTGTGCGTAGAATGAAAGAAATAAATGTTAGAAAAACTAAGGTTGTAAAAGGTTTATTACATGATAAGTTAAATACATATGCTAACCCAAGCCCACGTATAAAAAAATTATATGAATTCAATGAAAAATGGAAGAAAAAAACAAATGTAGGAAAGAATACTGCTCTATTAGACTTTTCTGCAGACAAGTTAGATAAAATTGAAATATGTCAGTATAATGTAAGCAGTATTGTTATAACTGCTTTAGAAGAAGGATGCAGTTTTAATGGTACAGCACTAGAATTAGGAAAACAGTATACAGTTTCATTTGAAACATTAGATAGATCTGGAAATGGTGGTAGCGAATACTTTATCCAAAAACAATGTGCTGTCTATCTTAATGGATTAGAAGATAAACTTATACAAGATTTAGAAAATGTAATCGGTTCAGTTGATAATTAATACTTTATGTAGTATTATTCGCTTTGATAGAAAGGAGAAAATATGAAATACAATGTAGCAAGTTTGTTTGCAGGCGTTGGTGGAATTTGTTTAGGATTTCAAAATGCTCACTATAAAGATAAATCATATAACTTATGCTTCGCCAACGAAATAGACGAATATGCCTGTGAAACATATAGAACCAATTTTAAACACACATTAATAGAAGGCGATATAAATAAACTACTAGATCCAAACTTATGTAATAATGAAGAAGAAAAAGAATATTATGAATCGCAAAGACATTACTTATTTGATAATAAAATTGATGTATTAAATGGTGGATTCCCTTGCCAAGCATTTAGTATTGCAGGAGAACGTAAAGGTTTTGAAGATGAAAGAGGAAACCTCTTCCTATCAATAATCGAGTTAATTAATCAAATGGAGAAACATTCATCAAAGCCAAGAATACTATTCTTAGAAAATGTAAAAAATCTTCTAGCACATGATAAAGAAAGAACATACAAAGTTATCAAAAATAAACTAGAAGAAGCTGGCTATATTATAAAAGAAAAAGTATTAAACACTATGGATTATACAAATCTACCACAAAATAGAGAAAGAATATACATTATAGGCTTCTTAAACAAAGAAGATGCAAATAAGTTTGATCTATATGAACATATAGAAGATAAAAAAGTTAAGAAAACAGCAAAACAACGCGAAGAAGATGTAAAAAAAATATTAGATACAGAAATAGCATTTAAGAATAATCCAGAATATTATTACACTAAAGAAAAATATCCTCACTACTTTAAAGAAGAAGGGGTTAATCTTAAGAAAGAAATAACTGAAAAAAATCAATTCTATCAATGTAGAAGGGGATTATACGTCAGAAAAAACAAAAGTAATGTGTGCCCAACATTAACTGCTAACATGGGTACAGGCGGTCACAATGTTCCACTAATATTAGCAGAAGATGGAATAAGAAAATTAACTCCAGCAGAAACATTTAAGCTTCAAGGCTTCCCTGTTGGTAACGGATATAAATTACCTAGCGAATATAAAGGAAAAAAATATAGCAATGCACATTTATATAAACAAGCAGGAAATGCAGTATCAGTAGATATGATTACTATGTTGGCAACAGAAATACTAAAAATATTAGATTAAGGATCTATAAAACATAGATCCTTTTTTATACCATAAATTTATATATCAACACTTGATATTAATTTATCTACTGTATCATCTATGCCATCAGCTTGAATCATTGCATCTAGCTCTCCAGTTACACGCAACTCTTCAATTAATGCTATTACAGGATCTAACAACTTAGATGGATGCTTAATATTATCTCCTTTATATACCAGTTCTATGACTTTAAAAAATAAGTCCTGATCGTTACTAGTAAATTTAGTATCTCCATTGAATTTAATCATATATTTTGACTCAAAAACACCACTTAAATGAAGATTTTTATACTCGTTCATTAGTTTGTTGAGAGTTTCTACAGTTGCTTTCTTCAAAACAAACAATTTATGCTTCTTGTTATCAAATACATACCCATCTTCACATATTGTAAGAGTATAAATTCCATCATCTATCTCTTTTAAAAGCATAATTAACCAATTCTCACATTTATTCATACATATCCTTTCAAATAACCACTTATTTACGCATTTTTTGCCATTGTAAGCCACTTTCTATTCTAATTAATATAAATGCTCATATAAATATAATTCGAGCCATTTTAAAACATTTCTGCAAAACAAACAAATTCAAAATAAAAAGTAACTATAATTGTACAATAAAATATCATATAAATATACGAAAAATAACAAAAGAGCTATTATTTTACAATAAACAAAAAAGAGTAGATAAATTTAAACACTATCTACTACTTTTATAACAAATAGAAATAAAAACAACTTAATTACAAATTACTCGATGATAAATATATTTTGATAAAAGCACAATTAATACCAATCCAATCACTAAGATAGATATTAAGACTATATGACTAATAACAAATTTCGTTGCAATTACAGCAATACAACAAACACTCCATAGAAAGATAAAAACTATAAATCTAATTGTCCAATGTAATAAAGAACCAATTCCTCCTCTTGCACCAATATCACCAACTACTTTGAATGCTACTTTAAAAGCAATAAGGCCTATTAATGATATAATAATAGAATTCAAATAGTAATTGTCTGATATAGTTAAAGGAGAAATCAATAGCTCAAAGAGCATCTTTTTCATTTTTTCTCCCCCTTCCATTAACTATATAAGACTAACTTCTATGAGCATTTGGGCAACAATATGAACAACCGTCAATTCTAAAATTTGGATGTTTTTGCTTTGCATACTTAACTGCTTCTTTTTCATTACTAAATGCACCTAACAATTCAAAATTGAAACCATTCTTATACATATAGTAATAATAACAAGATTCTTTATGAACTTCATGATCACCATTCGATTGAGCATTTAAATTCAAATAATAATTTGTCATTTATTTCACCTCTTTCTGAGGCATTTCTTTTGCAACTTTTTAAAACTTATGATACAATAATGTTGTCAGGCAAATATTGTATTTGTTTATGGGGTGTTGCAAACGCCTCTTTTTATTTGGACTTACGTTAACCAAACTGCCAATACTTATTAATCTAAGTCTAATTTTAATGAATTCTTACTAAACAATGCTAATAGTTGTTTTTCATATGGTTTATAAAACCTACCACTATAATTCAACCATTTATTATAATAAACTAATGCATAATACGCTGCTTCATAACTAACATCAAATGTTTCGGAAATTTCTTCAGGTGTGCTCAATTTTAGCTTATGAACTAGAACAGGTGGAACAAGCGCATACTTAGCAAAAAATTTAACCTCTTTTTCTGCTAATTCACTATCCTCCGTATGATCTAGTACAATGTGGCCTATTTCATGAAGCATGGTATTATTAATCCTACCAAATCCTTTCTCCTCATTGTAAAAAATATACCATTGATTTCCTTTTCTAATTGAAAAACCATCTTCACTCTCTTTCATACATAATTCTCTTGCTTTCTCACTTTTAGACGAATAAGGAATTACCTTAATACCCATCTTACTTGCAATTTCAAAGCCAATTATAGGAACAGAGTTAACATTGTATCTTTCAAATAAGTTTACTACCTCTTGCTTAATCTCCTCACATCTATCATCTGATAAAACTATTGCCATATTATTCCCCCTCAAATAGAGCATTTATTAATTCTTTTTTCTCTGAATCACTCATCTTAGAAGAGTTCCTAGCAATCAAAGTAATAACTTTAGCGCTATCGAACTCATCATTTTCTATTCCTAATAAATAATCAGAGGTTGTATGTAATGCTGTTGCAATATTAGCTAATACATCCGATTTGGGTGTTCTATCTCCTTTAATAATCCTTGATATAATTGTTTCATCTGTACCTATTCTATTAGCCAACTCACGTTGGGTCATATTCTTACTTTCTAACAATTTTTCAATTTTTTTACCTATCTCCATAATTAAACACCTTTCTTCTTACAAACTAATAATATCATTAACTTGCTATTTTGCCAAGTTAACTTGCAAAAAAATAAGAGGAGTTATTTTCTCCTCAAATTTGCTATCTAAAATTAACATCATAGAAATAATAAATCTTCTTGCAATCGTTACATATGATGCCTATAAAATCTAAACCTTTAATCTGAAATCCATCACCTTTTAATACAAGAATATTCACACTATTACATTCAGGACAATAAACATGCTCACCCCAAGATACTTGTTGACTAAACATCTTATTTGATATCTCATATCCATCTCTTGAATGTATATTAAGTTTTTTAAGGTATTCATCGGATATTTCTTCAACTGACATACATTTAACCGTATGCTTCTTCATCTATTCCCTCCTTATTTTCACTATCCAATATCATAACAGAGTATTTGCTAGTGAAATCAAAAAAAATTATCTATATAGGCGATATGAATTATAATCTATTTTCCCCATATTTACAAGTTTTCTAATTTAACATATGCAAGGATACCTCCGCACCTCCTGCATTTATGTGATTAGATACTAATATTACGTCATTTCCTTTTCCATAAAAACTTTGAGCTCTATCAGGTCTTACACTTGGAGATAAGGTTTCATCACTAGTTCTTGTCATACTATTTTCAATTCCTAAATCATTTAATCTTTCATGCATATATTGACTTATTTTTAAAGTATAATCTTTTTCAGTTATTCCATTCGCAATAGTTCCAGGATCAGTTCCCCCATGGCTTGAAACTGAATTCCCCAAAAATTACATCTTTTGCTAAAATTATAGGTTATATTTTATAAATCAAAGTTCCATTCAATACGA
>CAOKAG010000008.1 GCA_948466395.1 uncultured Mycoplasmatota bacterium | reverse complement strand
TATCAATAATGCAAAAATTCTAAAAATCATTTTTACCTCCTCGACAAATTACTATTTGTGCATCACTTTGATAATTTAATTATACATCTTTTTAAGACATTTTAATAGTAGTTGAAACACAAAAAATAGGCTATGGAAATTTTAATGTTTCCATAGCCTATAAATATTTATAATTCTAAATCATCTTAATAATTATTTTGAATATAACTATTTTAATATCACATAGTAATTAAAATCATCATCACTTAAAATGGTTATATTCTTTTCAAACACTTCATTTTTATTTCTAATTCCTGTTATTTTTATATTTGTGTTTATATTTACATTAAAATATAAAGTACCATTATTAGATAATTGATATGTAGTGCCTAAACTAGTTACTTTGCCTGTATCACCATTCCAATCTAAAATATTTCCATTATTAACTTCGATCTTTAGATAATCTACATTTTCTAGTTCAAACACAATTGGATAACCTGGTACACTTGACATTGCCAAATTATAACTAGCAAGACCTAATTTAATGTTATCTTTTAATTCTGTTTTTTCTACTTTTTCATCTTCTGACATAGTATAGGCATATACTTTCATGGCACCTATAACATTATCTTCCAAAATATTGTTTCCTTCATTTAATGAAGCTCTTATAAAGAGTGCAAGTACAAGACATACTGGAACAATAGCATATTTTATTATTTTACTCATTTTATTTTTTTCTTTCCTTTCATATTGTAAAAGTATTTGTTGTTTCATTTTTTCACTACTAAATTCTTCTTCAAATACCTTTTTCATCATTTTTTTGTTAGACATTTTTCTCATCTCCATTCTTCATAATAAATTTGAGTTCTTTTAATGTTCTATACAAATAGTGTTTCACATTTGACTCACTTATATTTAATTCTATCCCAATATCCTTAATATTCATATCTGTATAATAATAAAGATAAAAGATTTTAAAGATAATAACCTTTTTCCTTTTGAGATAATTCCATATAAATTTTAAATCTTCCTTTTTTATAAATTCTTCTTCTAAATCAACATTATCAGGAATAGAATCTAACAAAAGAAAATCATCTTTTTTAGAAAATAAAGATACTATTTTGGCTTTATAATTAAATCGATAATACTCACTAACTTTATTTTTAGTAATTCCTAGAATATAAGCATTACCTTTATTAAAAGATTTATCTTTTTGTAAAATCTTTAATAGTTCTAAATAGACACTTTGAACAATATCTTTAATATCTTCTGCATTAGAACAATTACAAATAACATATTTTAAAACATTTGAATAAGATCCATTATATAATTTATCAAATTTATTTAAGGTTTCTTGATCGATCATTTTGTTCACCTCACTATTATAGTTGAATATTTTGAAAAAAAGTTCCAAAAAAATTAGAAAAAGTAAATTATTTCTAATCTGCTCACCATTGTATTAAATATATTTTATCATGATTTATAAAATAATTTTTTATATTTTGGATTTAAAATTAATACATAATTTTATTACTATAAGAATTATTATCTTGATAAAATTTATTCAAGCTTTCATCTGTTTTTACATCATAATTTTTTCTAAAAACCATATTCGCAAAAAATTGTTCTAATAATTTTTTTTGAATGTTTTCTCTATAAATGATTTTATTTAATTTGCTATCCATGTCTTTTAACATATCATATTTTGATTCCATATTTACAGCAGTTTTCAAACATTTTCTTATTGCTTCTGCTTTACTTTTAATCTTATTTTCTTTCATATAATTTTTGAGTAATATACTTTCATCCTCATTTAATAATACACTAAATTTCATATTTAAAATTCCTCCTTTCTTTAAAAATAGTTAAAATTTTTATAACAACAGGATATGGGAATGCACCACGAAACTAATAAACCCTTTAAAATACAGGCTTTATCAGTTCCTTTGTTGCACCAACAACACTTTTCGCACTTGCGAAAATCACCTTTTTTGACCTTTTTGTAGTGGAAATTCTTCAAGAAACCTTATTTTTCCCTTTACTTATAAGGATTTTTGAAGAACCCTTTTTGAACCTATCTATAATTTTAGTCAATTTAATCGTTTTTCATTTCAACTAAATTATTTATCTCATTTTCATATTTTTCTTCTATAACTTTTGGAATAAACTCTAATATTTTTTCCTTATCATTATGAAAATATTCCATTAGTTGTGGTATTAAAAATTTAAAAAAATAATTCACTGTATCAACCCCCTCATAAATTAAAAAGAGATATATTTCTATACCTCAATTTGTAATATTGTAAATTTATTTTTATCAAATTTAGATTTCTTTTCTTGTGGAATGATTTGTATAATTTCATTAGAATTTAATTTTGTTATATCAAATAATTCTGCTTGTATTGTTGTTTCTTTGATGTTATAAAAGTTTCTTAATGTACTAACATAATTTTTAGTTTCTTCATCACTTTTTGTATTAGATAAAATAATATCTCGAGCACAGGTATCTACTACCATATCAAAACAATCATTTCTAAACATATACCCAATATTTTCTATTTCGTTTTTATTAAATATGATATTTAAAATAGAAACATTATGGTTAGTATCACTACTAATTTTTATCTCATCAATGTATTTGTTTATGATATATTGTTTTTGTTCTTGGTTCAATTGATTCCATAAGTTATGTTCTTTTACATACTCTGATTTCACTTTTAGTTTTTCAATTTCTTTAACATTGAAAAATAGTTTAACATCTTGTTTATGGTCATTACTTTGCTTTAATTCTTTTAAATGTACAATTTTTAGTTCTATATTTTTGATTTCTTTTTCTAAATAATGAAGCTCTTTTTCAAAAACTTTGGCAGCAATTTCTCCATCCATAAATTCTTTTTTTATTCTTGATTCCTTATCATTTAGTTCATTTTTCATTTTTTCATATTTGGTTATTTCTAGTTCAATATCTCGACACATTGATGGCTTAAATGAATTATCAACGATAAGGAAAAAGTCTAACATATCATTTAAAAATTTCATAAGTTCTTTCTCAATTTTCTTCTCACTTATTCTTTTCTTACAACAATTACATTTGTAATAAATATGTTTATCTCCTGTACCACTTGTACTAGATTCTCCACCCATAATTTTATGACATTTAGGGCAAAGTATCTTTTGCATAAAAATATAAGTTCTTTTTCTCTTAAAATTTTTGAGATTCTTTTCTTTTCGTTTTTGTACGCAATCAAAGGTTGTTTTATCTATAATAGTTGGTACAACATTTTCAAATATTTGAGCATTTTTCTTATCTCTTTTACCATGTTCAATATTTCCTATATAGATTTTATTGGATAGAATTTTATCAACAGTAGTAGTTGCCCAATGCCTATTTAAAACATTTTCTTCATTAAATTTCTCACATATATAACATACCGATGAACCCTCTAAATACATATTGAAAATTCTTTTGACTACTTCAGCTTCTATTTCATCAATCACTAACTTTTTACTCTTGTCTTTCTTTGTATAACCAAGAGCAGGCTTCCCCGAAATATGACCCTTTTTTGCTGCTCCTATAAGTCCAAACTTTGTTCTTTCACTAGTTCTTTCTATTTCAAGTTGTGCAAGTATTGTAAGCATTCGAATAAAGAATTTGCCATTAGCATTTCCTGTATTAATTTCTTCAGCAACACTTTCTAAATCACAATGATATTCCTCTAAAAGAGTACAAATCGTTTCCAAGTCTTTAATAGAACGAGTAAGTCTATCTAGTTTATAGACAATAATCTTGTTAATTTTTCCATCTTTCATATCTTGTATCATTTCTTTAAATTTAGGTCGATTCGTATTTTTTGCTGAAACTCCTTCTTCACGATATACTTTATATATTTTATAACCTTTAAATTCACATAGTTTTCGTAGTCTATCTTCTTGTTCATCTAAACTATGACCAAATCTACTTTGATCCTCCGTTGAAACTCTAGGATATAGACCACAAATGATTTCTTTTTCTTCTTTCAATTTCTCACTTTCCTTCCTTTTTATTTTTTTAAAACGAAAAAACACAAGAGAGAGATTTCCCTTGTGTAAACTAAAAATATAATGTTAGTTCTTAAGTTCATATATGATAGATTTTTCATCTATCATACCAAGTTTAGCACTACCACAACGCAAAGTCTAGGCAAAAAAGTGGCAAATTTCGTGCAAGATTGTTGCAAAAAGTATGCAAAAAAGTTGCAAATCCCTATATCAATACATTTTATTCATTGTATTTAATATACTGATATATTTGGTTATAGATATAATAGCATTATCACTAGGAATATATATTTTATCTTCATCATTATAAAGTAGAGCAATTAAAGTATGATGCTTATTATTAACTATAATCTTATATGGCTCTTGTACACTTAAATTCGTTTTATCAAATTTAATCAAATGTCCATCTATAAATTCAACTTCTAAGTTTCCCATACTAACTTTCATTTTTAGTTTTTTCTTAATTTCACAAGGAAATTCTAATGTTTCTATGGTCGTTTTCATAAAAATTCATCAACTCCTTTACAACAATGAAAAAAGCCCATAATATCAAATACTATGAACTTTATATATGTAAAATCGCTTAAGTGCGACTTTTAACCTCAATGGTGCTTGTAGTCGGACTCGAACCGACACAGTATCGCTA
Source organism: uncultured Mycoplasmatota bacterium (assembly GCA_948466395.1). Taxonomy (GTDB): domain Bacteria; phylum Bacillota_I; class Bacilli_A; order RF39; family UBA660; genus MGBC108787. The sequence goes on along the minus strand of CAOKAG010000008.1, from coordinate 35,966 downwards.
CCAATGGATTTTGAGTCCATCGTGTCTACCAATTCCACCATACAAGCAAAACATACTTTTATTAAATCAAAAAAAAAGAACTTTTTCAAGTCCTTTATTTTGTTTTTATAGTATAAACCGCTTCAAAACTGCCATCTTCTTTTGGAATAAAAGTATTGGCTGGTAAAGTTGTGGGCTCAGTAATTGAAAAATGTTCATCCAAAGATTCAACAATAGATACAATATTTTCACTATTTTTAGCATCAATAACAACTTTTAATCCTTCTTGTTCTTCATTTATTGTAAGATTAGTAACACCATCTAAAACTGTTTCTGGTACTTCTAAATCCTCAATTTTATTAGGATTATCTTTAATAACTAAATCTGAACCATCATCTGGTCCCCCACTACTAGTTGTTGAATCATCAGGCAAAATTGGTTTTTCATTTTCTTCATCCTTAACAGTTACTAAAGGTGTTCCAGACTCATCGGTTTCTAAAAAAGTAACTGAACTTGAGTCAAGAGCTGGCTCAACAATAAGTTGAAAATATCTTGTTGGCTTCGAATAAGTATCATCTTTAATATTAAAAATGGTAGCTACTTCATTTCCTGACTCATTAACGAATACTTTTCTAAAATCAAGGTTATTCATCATATTATCCTTAATGAAATTAGCATAATCGAGTTCTCCAAAGTTTAATTTATTACTAGGATAAAGTGTATGAAATTGATCTTGAAAATTCATCATCATTGTAATCCAATCTATAGTATTATCATCTTTATAAACACGATCCACTTTAATCTTTTCTTGTTTTGAAATTTCTGCAAATTTATCAGCATCTATAAAAATCAAAGAATTTGTATTTTGAAGATAAGTAATACCATTTGGAGTTTTAATACTATTATCAAATATTTTTCTTAAATCATGCTCACAAGATTCCAACAAATAGTCATAAACTTTATCAGCTTTTATATTTTTTCCATCAGGTGTTAATGATTCATCTTTATAGACATAAGTGTATAAATAATAGTGTAAAATTTCATTTAGTTTGGTAGAATCAACACTTCCTAAAGAAGAAACATCTGAAAAATAGACAACATTAGAAGCATTATTTTTAGTCATTTCTGTCTTAGCGTACCCAATAAAGTTATCTTCTATCGTATAAACACATTCTTTTTCATCACAAAGAGCGGTCATACCATAAATATCTTTTTTCTTTGACGTACCGCCATTATTGGTTATAAAGTCAACATATTCATTATAAGCATAAGACGTAATGACTTGACTAAACGTTAAAACATCTTCACCAGTATTTTTATGATAATATTCGACATATTCCTTAATAAAATTCTGAAATTCTAATAACTTATCGCCTTCAAAATCATTAGGAATAATTAATTGTCTTTTCGATAAATCAATTTCTATTTGAGGAATAGGAAAAAGATGATGATAATAATCTTTACTTACTTCAAATGAAACGTCCCAACTTGTAAACTTTTCATTTTTTTCATCATTAACAAACTCTTCAATTGGAAAAGATAAATGATAATCATCTTTTTCAGAAAGAACTTCTACAGGACATCTTATATTCGCAGTCACAACTTGTTCAACTTTATCTTTATTTTTAGTATTATCTAAAGAAAACGTAATCTTTTGAATGTCTTCTTCTTTTTCAATTAAAACAGTAGATATTTTTTTGGCATCAAGCTTTAATTGATCAAAAGTGCAACTTTTGGGTAATTCTAATGAAAAAGTATCTTTATCAATGGATGCATCTTTTATTATATTCTCATTACGAGTAAAAGATAAATTTAAAGACATCATTTTATAAGTAGACGTTCCAAGAGAAATTTGCTCATTATTATTAATAACATTTTTATTAGAGATCAATCCTTTGTACAAACTATACAAATTCGCTTGATAAGAAAAGGCAGCATGTTCAGGACTATCCAAATACTTAGAATTAGTATCGGGATAAATCGTAAATTCCAAAACACCTAACACTAAAAATGTATTAATCATAACTTTAACGGTTTTCTTATTCAATAATTTTTCTCTCTTTTTCATCCAAATCACCTCCAACTATTTAATAATTTGTTCTGCGCGATAATTAATATCGATAATACTTTTACTTTGTTCATAAGCTTCAAATTTTTTATAATCCTTATCATCTTTATTATCATATTTAACCACAATTTTATAAATGATTTCAGATTTCAAAGGACGATCTTTTTGAGGATAAATCTTAGATTGATTTAAAACATAATATTTATTATTATCTTCTGTAATAATAACATCACAATCATTTGTATCATCTTTATCACTACTATCACATAACAATCGTTCTTTATCATTTTTTAGTTCAGTAACACTGATTAAATTAAATTCAGACTGAATGGTTGCATTAAGTGTTAAAATAGTGGCAACTTCAAATTCTGTATTAATTTTTAAATAATAGGTCAACGGAGCATTGGGTCTTTGTAATCCAGCATCATAAATAGTTGTTCCTTCAGGTGTTTCTTCTAACTTTGTGCCATAGCCAATAACATCTACATTAAACTTAGCTGGTTTACTTTCCTCATCATCCCCTTGCATGTCTGTTATAAATTTAGAATAGGTTACTACAGTTGTAAGAAGAAGTAATACTCCAACATACATACATAACCATTTTCCTAAATTACTTTTAAATCTTTTACTATGTAGTAACCCTTTCATTTTTCTTCACCTAATTTTTCTTTTTATAATCATTATGATATTTTTTATATCCATTAGAGTTTTTATGATAATTGTTTTTTCTGTTTTCTGATGGACGATAATTATTCTTTTTCATAGAAGCTTCATATTGTTTAAATTCTTGAAGTTCTTTTTCTTCTTTATATTTTCTAAATTCTTCAAGTTCTTTTTCTTCTTTGTATTTTCTAAATTCTTCAAGTTCCTTTTCTTCTTTGTATTTTCTGAATTCTTCTAAAGTAGTAATATTACTCATACTATTGCTCTCCTTATTATCTTCAATTTCCTTAACCACTTCTTCTAATTGTAATTCTTCCTCTTCTTCGTAATAACACTCATCCATACCCTGTTCATTGTAATAATCAAATGAATCTTCCTCAGTACCATTCAATTCATCATAATCTTCATCAAGTTGTAAATCAAGTTCTTCATCAAATTCATTATACGCATCGTTTTCTTCAAAACCAACAAATTTTTTGTTTTTCTTAAACATTTCCAATTCCCTCTCTTCCTTAGTAAGTATTGGCTTACCATTCTTATCTAAGCTTAAATAAATACAAGCTAGTACTCCTGTCACAAAAATCATGCCAATGGCTAAAGGACTTCTAAATGCACTTATAATCTTGCCACCATTATTAACAACAAAAATACATTTCCCCACAATTTTATCTACTGAAAAACTCTCATCAATAGAATTATTGTTATCTCCTTTTGTTACAACTCTACCATTATTAATAGAAACAATTCGATGAGTCACAAAATTTCCTTGTTGATCATAAAAGGTCACAATATCATTGACATTAAAATCCTTTGACTTAGTATCAATAAAAATCAAATCTCCAATATGAATCGTTGGTTCCATTGATCCACTAACGACTTCCAAAGTGGAATAACCAAAAACAGTAGCCAAATCTTTTTTCATTAATTTTATAGAAATGAAACTATAAACATTAATGACTAACAATACAACCAATAAAGTGGTTATAAAGGTTACTAAAACCCTTTTTACTACTTTCATTTTTCCCCCCTAATTTTCTTATGGAGCACAAACGTCTTCTACTTCAAACTGAAAACCTAAATAGAAACGATAACGATCATTTAAAGTATCTTCAATTCGACTGGCATACTCTCCAATCTGTGTATCTAAAAGATCATCAGACACCTCTCCTGTATCAAAGGTCCATTCCCATGCAATATACAACTCTATTTCTTCATTCGGTTTCAAAACAATAGATTGATTACTGATATTTAATCGACTGGCACCTCTCGTTCCTAAAACATCATTTGTACTCATATTTCGATAATTTTCACTATCATTTATACTAAAAGCTTTCTTATTCAATACTTCATATTTATTTTCTCCTCCAATTAAATAAGTCGCTCTTGTATCTTCTTTTGGATAAAATCTGATAACATATCCCATATTTAAACATCCTTTATTTGGAATACAAATAGTATCTTCCTTTAAGATTAAATTGGTAATCGTTATAGTTTTATCTGTTTCATTTTTTATTTTTTCTGTATAATAACCTTTTGCACCTGGATAAATCACTTTATCTTCATTATATTTACTAAAATATTCTTCATTATGGAACAATGGAATATCCACTAACCATAACTCTTTCTTTTCTGGTTCCTTCTCTTCTAATTCTTCACTATAAATAGCATATAAAGTTAAATCTTTTTCTAAATCCTTAACAAGATAAGAAACCACTTTTTGATTGTCAATTTCTTGTACTTCTAACCCTTGATCAGCAACCTTGCTTTCTTTATTTTGACTGTATCCCAAGAACTTGTAGACTTGACAAGGTACATCACTTTCCTTATATGGAACAACATATTCACTTAAATCCACACTTTCATTTTCACCAATTAAGAAAGTGTATCGATTCGTAAGCAAGTTGTAAATTCCACCATTTCCATCTAGAACTAAGACTTTTTTCTTAACAATCGTTAAAGTAATGTCTAGACTTTGATTAGGTTCGGTTAAAACATTTCCATAAGCTCCCATCGTCACTTTAAATTTAACGGTTCCTTCTTTTAAAGCTGTAACTAGAAGAGCTAAAGAATTAGGTCCCATTTCATTCGTTTCTTTATAATCCAGAGTAACCAATTCTGAACCGCTTACGATTTCAATTTTAATATATTTATCTTGATCTGATTTAAGAATTAAAGCATTACCATTTATTTCTTTTGTAACTAACTTACTAAATAAATTTGTATTAAGAGTAATTTCTTTAACATTATTAACAAGATCTGAGCTAGATACACTCATTTGATAATCTAAACTTGGAGAAGAAACATAATAGTCTTCTTTAATAAATCGAATCTGTACCGTTGCTTCTTTTCCATCATAAGAAACCTTTAAAGAAGTTTCTTTGTTTAAATCTTGAGCATTTGGTTTAATTTGAATCCAACCATTTTCTATAACAGCGACTTCACTTAAAACCGAATCTTCAAAAAGAGCTTCTACTTCTTTATAACTTACTTTTTCTGTCACATCTTCACGATTACCATCTGAGTCAATTTCATATATTTTATAAGGAAGAGTATGATTTTTTCCAATAGGTAAATCATACGACGTTCTTTCAAATTCAATTACTCGTGTTGGACGATGAACATGAACAGTATAAACATTCTCTTCTCCAGATTCACTTGTTACAATAATTTTTATATCATTTTTACCTTCTTTAAGAGGTAAATCTTCCAAACGATCATATTTAACACCGTTGTATTCGTACTCAACTGTCACTTTACTATTTGGATCTTTTTTCGTAACCTCTAAAGTAATCTCTTTTTTATCATAAGGAACATTAAGTGTATAATCATTTAAATCAGGATGAAACTCTGGTTTTAAAGTAAGGGATGAATCATCTTTTACTTCAATCGAATCCAATCGATTTTCTGTACTCAATGGCGTACGATAAACAGCAACAACATAACTCTTAGATTCGCCATCTTTTTCCAAAGTGATAAACACACGATTTGTACCATAATCAAGTGGAACATCATTTAAGTCTGTACGAGATTGACAATCCTTTTCTGCCCCATCTATAACTTTACAAACTTTAAAAGTCACATTTAAATCTTTTTTAAATTCTGGATAAATACTAATTTTATCTTTACTAGAATCTAATTCAATTTGATACGTTAATTGATCTTTATTAAATAAAGCATCTAACTTTTTATAACTATCTTTTAAGCTTTCCAAAGACAAATCAGAACGATTAATAATGACTTGATAATCTCGAGTGCTTCCATCCTCAGCCGTAACTCTTATAATAATCTCATTGTCTCCTAAATGAAGAGGTAAATCATTTAAATCATCAAAAACTTCATTTCCAACAATGTATTTAACCTGAGCATGTTCTTTGTCCTCTGGAATACCTTTTAAATTAATTTTATCAACATCACTTTTAACACTTACTCGAATAGGATCTTTCGTTTCTTTATCAAAAGTAATATTTAAATTTGGTTCGGTTTCTATTTTTTCAAGATAATTATTATTACTCTTTGGCGAAACTGGTTTAATAATATCAACAATGTATGTTCTAGCCACACCCGATTCACTTGTTACTAAAATCTGAACGGTATTGGTTCCTTCTTCTAATTTTAAATCCGTTAAACTATTTACCTTATTATTGTTATAAATATAAGATAAAGTTGCGTTTTTATCAGTTGTTGTAGCAGTTAAAGTAATAAATTGATCACTTTCTTTAACATAAACTTTATAATGACTATGATTTGAATCAAACGCTGGAGTAAGGGTTCCCTTATTAGTCGTAATCATCATTAAAGTATTTGAATTATCTTTTGCGGCTTTATTAATAATGACCACATACGTTCTTTGACTTCCATCTTCAGCAGTAATAGTAATTTCTAACTTATTATCGCCATTCTTTAAATTCAAAGAATCCAAAGAATCAATTTTTTGACCATTAAAAGTATAAGTAATATCTTTTATTTTATCACTATTGGGAATCGCTGTAACAGCAACATCACTAACCCCAGCTCCAACATTAACATAATAAGGACCATTATTCATTGGATCGAAATGAAGAGGGTCACCTTTAGAAACATTTAATGTTTTTAAAGTATTGTCACTATCTAATTCACTGCTTGCTTTCTCTCGAATAATTTTTACATCATAAACTCGTACACTTTTACCATCTGGAGCAACCACTGTAATAGTAACTGTATTCACACCTACATTTAATTTTAAATCATTAAGTGATCCTACACTCTGACCGTTAAAAGTATAATAAACCGTTGATTTTTTTCGATAAGGAACAGCATTTAACGTTAATTTTTCTACACTGTTTCCAACCAACAATTCATAATGTAATTTTTGTTTATCAAAACTTGGTGTTAACTGTCCTACACTGGTTTCTAATTTCTTTAAATAATTATTACTAGATTGAGCTCGATTAATGACAACCTCATAAATAGAGGTACTTCCATCTTCGGCGGTCACTACAATTCGTACAATATTTTCCCCAACGTTTAATTTAAGTCGATCTAAATCTTCTACAACATTTCCGTTATAAAAATATTGAACGGTTGCCTTATCACTATTTGGTATCGCTGTAAAACCTAAATGCCATCTCCACCATGAGAAGCCCATGGTATAATTATAAGTCGTAGAATTAAAATCAATGCTTCCATGATTCGGTTTTAATACTCTTAATGAACTATCACTACTTTTAATCTCTCCATTTGGCTCATTAGGTTGATTTGGATTTCCTGGTTTTACACTTGGACCTTGTGACCCATTTATGACGGTTAATCGATAGATCGCTTCATACACTTTGCCATTATACTCCAAAGTAACAATGATATCAGACGTTCCTACAGCTTTACCAGTAATGGTAATAACCCCTTCTTTACTCAAATGAACACGAGCCACTTTCTCATTACTTGATGAAACCTTCACTTCACCATCTAATCCAATTAAATCAAAAGTAATTCTTTTAATAGAAGTTTTTCTTAAATCAATGGTTCCCTTATCATCGGATAGTTGAATATAACGTTTAGGACTGGTAATAGTAACAGTAGCCGTCGCTTCGTATTTCTTATCATTAGCTTCTCCTGATAAAGTAACGGTAACAGTTCCTTCACTTTTAGGATTAATGACCACATAACCATTTTCTACATAACAAGTAGCAATGGTTGCATCACTTGTAGTACAAGTTAAACTTTTGGGTATAATATATTCATAGGAATAAGAAAGTTTATAATTTAAATCACTTAAAGACATCTCTACATTATCTGAATCAAATTTTAAATATTTATTTCGAATAACTTCCTTATCATTAGTATCTGGTTCAACAGTATGTTCTCCTTCGTTTCCGAAAGGATTACCAATTCTTCCAAAAAAGCCAGAAGTACAACTACAACTTGTTATAAGTAATAAAATAATGATGATTATGATAATAATCATGGTTATTACTTTTCGCTTATTTAATTTTTTTTCATTTTTATCATCATTGTTATGATACTCTTCATAATCAAAACCTCTGGTCATAATCATCATCCCCCTTCAAAATTTAATTTCCAATTAAATCTACGACTAATTCATAGATTTAATTGGAAGTTAAATAACTTCCTAATAACATTTTTCTACTATTTTACAAAATTTAATCCAGTATAATCTACTGTATAAGTGTTAGTATTACCATTATTATCTGTAATAGTAATTGTAGATTGTTTAGCATTAGATTCTGAATTTAAAGCATAAAGAATAGTTAAACTTTCTCCAGCTTTGATAGATTCTGTTTTAGTAGGATTTTGGCTATATGTTATTGTAGAATCTTGAGTTGCTTTAATAGTTACTGGATAATAATATCCTGTTCTATCAGCAACATTACTACTGAAGCCTTCATCTTTAGATGTAAAATTAATAGAACCAGTTAACGCTAATGTATTACCAGTAACTTCAGATTTTACATTTCTAGATAATGCTGCATCATAACCCCAAGATTTTAATGTTTTTAAATCTGCAGAATCAATTTTAGTGTTAATAGTTGTAGCTAAAGTTGTATTATTAGATGTAACAGTAGCTTCATCTTGAGTTTGTGTAATAGTTACACCAAACTTAACACTAACCGTTCCTTGTTCTTGAGCAAGATAAGTATCTAATGCATTATATTCAGCTTTATAAGCAGCAATGGCATCAGCATCAGTAATAGTATCTGGTACAGGTTGTTCGAAATCCCATTTCCAAGAAATCACTAATTCTTCATTTAAAGTGTGATTTGCAGGATAAACAGCTTGACCATTATATAGTTTTTCTAATTCAACTTTTAAATCGTCGATACTTACATTACTTACAACTTCATCAGTTCCAACAGTTAAACTAAATTTGATAGGACTATATTCTTTACCATCTTTATCTGTTGTTTTAATAGTGTTTGCAACTTCAACATTATCTAACAAAACAGTATAGTTTGTTTCAGCTGTACCAGTTAATGCTAATGCATATTCTCCTTCAGTTCCTGGAGCAACTACTTTAACGCCTGGTTCACTTGATACAACAAATTGGTGATTAATATTCTCTATTTCATAAGAATCTTTGAATAAATCAATATCAAAGTTATTAAAAGCTGCTGGATCTTCTCCATTTACTTTAAATTCCCATTTAGCAACTCTAGCTTCATCTGCAAAATCAATACTTGAAATATATTTAGCATAAGTTCCACATACTGAATAAGCTGATACTAAAGCAGCAAGTAATAATCCACCTAAAACTGTCATTTTCTTTTTCATTTTTTTCACCTCCCCCTATCATCAATTCTTTATATAAACTCTTAAAAAAGGGTTTATCAGGGATTATCTTTCTAAAATAATTTTTAGAATTCTCAACTTCTTTTTAACGGCTTCGTCGATTTTCCGAGTCATTTTTAGGACTATAACTATTATTATAATGATTTTTATTATTTTGTCTATAATTTCGATTCATATTATTTGATGAATTTGGTCTAGAAGTTCTGTAATTACTATTATTATTATTATTATTATTGGATACTCGAACTTGTTCATCACGCATTCGAACACCTCTATCACTTCTAACGTCATTTCTATTTCTATATTGACTTTGACTATTATTCAACTTTTGTCGATTTAAATCACGATTCTGATTTGGATTTCGATTAGAAGGACGAACCACTCTTTGATTTTGATTATAATTTGGATTCGCTCTTCTCATACTTTCACGTCTTCGTGCTTCCATTTCTTTTCTACGCTTATATTCTAAAAATTCAGCTCGTTCTTCTTCTACATATTTTTTATTAGAAAGAATAAAACCTATAATAAATATAACCGTAATAATTAAAACCAAAATAATTATCGTCGTAGTTTGAGATAAAGATTTCATCATAGAACCAATGCCTGGAATTCTAAACAAATAAATCCCTTCGACATCTTTTAAACTTACCAAATTACGATCTTGAGTAGAGTTATTATCACCCTTAGTAATGAAGAAAGACTCTCCATCTTTTTCAACAATATCGATGATTCGATGAGTGGTAACGGTTCCAGCTGCATCTCTAAAAGCGATTACTTTTCCTATTTCTAATTCTTCTGGATTAATTTCTTTGGTGATAATTAAATCACCTTTTTTTATTTCAGCTTCCATTGATCCAGATAATACCATAAAGGGCTTAATACCAAACACACTTGGAACTTTATTTGTGTTAGCTTTAGCTTGAAACATAATACTTAAATTCATGATAATAATTGGAATCAAAATAATACAAGCCCCAATAATAAGCCAATTACTAGCTTGTTGATACCATTTCTTTTTATTCTCATGTTTCATAACTTACACCCCCCTATATTATTGTTTTTCTTCGAGATGGACCTTCTTCAAATCTAAAACCACTCAACTGATTCAATAAATTTTGATAATACGTTCTATTAACTGCAAACTTATCAGATACTTCTGATTCTCTTTCTTCAGAAACAGCTTCTGTTTCAGTTTTCTCAGGTACTTCTGATTCTATTTCTTCAGAAACAGCTTCTGTTTCAGTTTTCTCAGGTACTTCTGATTCTATTTCTTCAGAAACAGCTTCTGTTTCAGTTTCCTCAGGTATTTCTGATTCTCTTTCTTCAGAAACAGGTTCTGTTTCAGGTTCCTCAGGTACTTCTGATTCTCTTTCTTCAGAAACAGCTTCTGTTTCAGTTTCCTCAGGTATTTCTGATTCTATTTTTTCAGAAATTTCTTCTGTTTCAGTTTCCTCAGGTACTTCTGATTCTTTTTTATTTTCTACATTTTTATATTCAATTCTACCACAGTTTCCACAGACATGCTTTTCTTTAGTTTCAAACTCGCCAGTTTCTTGATTATAAACTGTAGTGTATCCATCAAATTTAGGATCATGACCTTGTGATTGATCAAGAAGAATATACGTCTCACTACAAGTTTTACATGTTCCAGTAGTTTTAACACACCACTCATCATTGTTTGGATCAGTATCAGTTTTAATACTTGCAGGATCTACATCATGACTATGTTTATTTTTTTCATACTCATGCCCACAACTTAAACATTCACAAATATCATAACCATCTTTAAATTTCCATTTTTTATCACAAGCTTCAGAAGGTTTTTTTATCTTTATTACTGGCTCTCCACATTCCGTACAAATTCCCTCTTCAATAATTTTATGAGTATCTGTATCTTGATTCCATTCAATGCTTTCACTAACATTTTCTAAATCATCATGTTTACATTCAATTTCTAGATTTTTTTTATAACCACAGACACTACATTCTTGATATTTATTTCCATCACTATCTGTTAATTCTTCTCCATAAGAACAAGCATGCCATTCCTTTTGTTCATCAGTAAGTTCTACTGGAATTTCTTGTTTACAATAGTCACATATTTTAGTTGCATTTGTAATTCTATGTTTATCGGTTGCATCATCATGTTCATAAGTAAAATGAGGCTCACCTATTAAATTATGTCTTGTATGTTCTTCTGCTTTATCTAAATATTCATGTTTGCAATCGTCACAAACTGGTACATCTTTTTTTGCACCACCTATATTTTTATAATGAAAAGTCAATTTACAAGCTTCAGATGGTTTTTTTATCTTTGTTACTGTCTCTTTACATTCTTTACAAGTTCCTTCTTCAGTAATTTGATGAGTATCTGTACCTTTATTCCATTCAACTTTTTCATGAACACTTTCTAGGACATTGTGCTCACACTTATCAACTAATTCAGGGTATCTATGATGACAATCTGTACAAACTTGAACCACATTACCATCAATAGTTTCAGGTTTTTTAGAACAAGGAATATTTTTCTTTTTAATTTGAACCACTTCTTTTCCACACATACTACAAGATCCTACTGAAACCTTAGAGTGTGTTTCGGTTCCTTCTGTCCAAATAAAGTCATCATGCGCATCAATAACATTATGTTCATGTGGTCTATTATTTTTACTACCACACTTCTCACAAATACAGTAATCTTGATTAGATGAAGGATCGTACTTCCATTCACCAACACATTCTACATAATCCAATTTTTTTTGGATATAATTACACTTAGAACATGCAAATGTTTTAACTACAAAATGCCCACCTATTCCTGGTCTATAACGAATAGTTAGAATTAAATGATGATCGCATTTCACTTTTTCAGAAGTAGTCTTTTGATCAGTTTGATCCGAATGATTATCTGGTTGAGAAGTATTGTTAATCACTGAAGAATTTGAATTATTTTGTTTCGTTCCATAAACAAATTGTTGACAATGCTTACATTTTCGTTGCACTTCATTTATAAGTGGATTAAAAACATATTCAAACTCACAATTTTCTAATTCACTAGAAAGTATTTTTTCTTCAAAAGTGCCAATTTTACACAATTTAACAGTTTTTACATGAGTCTTAGAATTAAGAGGAAACCAAACTTCTACTCGTTCATAACCACGCATGCCTTCTTCAACTACAAATTCATTTGAATTTACTTCTACTTGTTGTTGTTTACCAGGTCTTTCATTAACAGGTAATTTAAAAATCCTCATCAATTCTATATTTTTTTCAGCACTAATCGAACCGTCAACACAATAGTCATCCATTCCATAATAAGTCGCTGCAGCAATTCTAAAGGCTTTAACCTCATTATATGGAATCCCTTTTGCTACTAATGCTTCATCAATTGAAACCCCATTATAATCTGATAAATCAATCGAATTAAAATCATAAAGTTGACTTTCACTATATGAATTTGAATTCTTTTCTGATTCATCAAACTTCCAATCTTTTGAAACCGTATAATAAGAAATCATTCCTGCTTTAAATAGGCTCTTCGTATTTATTTTAGGATCTGACTTTTTCGTTTTATCCGATTTATTTTTATCATAATGCTCTAATTGAATATCATTTTTATTTACATTATTCTTATTCGTTTTTTCATAAGTTGTTTCTGTTTTAGTCTCAACATTTGAAGTTTCAACAACAGGATTCTTAGGAGAACATCCTACTAATGTTGTCAAGGCAGCAGCACCAAGTATTGCTTGTGTTGTTAATTTATTTTTATTATCCATATTAAAACCCTTCCTTCTAAAAACATTAAATGTCAATAACTTAGAAAGTTATTATACACATTTTTTACTTTTTGTCAACTTTTTTTTACATTTATCAACTTTTTCTTATTAAAATACTACCAATATTGTCATATTATCCAATTTTGAAAAAAATGTCAAGATTTAGCTTTTTCGACCACAATCATATCCGTCTTCCCAAAAAATTAAGTTAGATACCTCATCGTGCCATTCTAAACAAGGCAACAAATTTTTGTTTTCACAATTTTCATTACTATTTAAAGAATACTCGATTGGATCAGGAATCTTTTCCAAATACTTCTCATATAAAGAATCATCTTTTGAATCAAGAATTTTTTCCAAACCCTCTTCATATAATGAATTCTCTGGTGCAATGAAAGTCTTAAATTTAGGATGATCAAAAATCAAATCCTCATCAATGTCACAATCATACCAATATAATAATTCTTTATTAGGTGTTTTTCTTAAGTCTGATAAAATACATTCAATATCCTTTTTAAGCTTTTGTTCTTTTGACAAAATATTAAATAGCTGATTTCTAAAGTCATTACCATTAATCCTTTGATTTTCTGAAATTTTTAAAAGGGAGTCATTCATCTGTATCTCATCAAAACACACTCTCTTTCCACAGTCACAAACATAAGTCTTTCTTATTTTCGTGAAAGAGGAACTAACCAGCTCTTCAATTTGATTTTCTTTTCGATAGTTATGAATATGTTCGTCTAATTGGCTTTCTTTATTAGAATCTAACTCTTGATTAACAGATTCTTTCTTCTCTTCTGGTTTAGATTTAATAAACTTTCGAATAAATTGAGAAAATCGACTTACTTTTTTCTTTTCTGTTTTATGTTCATTAATCTCTAAGCCTTGAGAAAGATTGAGTGTAAATTCGGCACTTAAACTTTTTAATTTCTGTATCAATGACACTTGATTTCTATTTTTATTGCTTTTAAAAATCCCCTTCTTAAATGGAAAACTTAAAATTTTTTCCAAACAATCATTCATTTGTTTCAAACACGTCACTACATACTCATAATCTTTTGAATTAAAGAAATCAACCTCTAAATCTTTGTATTTTTCTTCCATTCGTTTCAACATTTCCTTAGTCTTAACAGAAAGCTCTCGTATATAGTCTTCTTTTATTCTCTTTGGATTTTGTGAATCTAAATCATTATAAACAGAATATATTTCTGTTAAATCACTTAAAACACTTTTCTTTACATTAGACTTTTCTGTTAATAATTCATTTTTCTCACTTTTTATCTCTTCTTGTTGGAAAACCAATGTAGCTTTCCATTGATTTAATGTATTATAATTTATTTTTTCTTTTCTTTCTTCTGCTATTTCTTTAAAACTTTTATAAATATCGGCATCAATATAAGAATAAGATCCTAGACTTTTTCGTATCACTTCATCATAGTCATTACAAAGCTTATATACATTTTTTTTGAATTGTTCTTCTTTTAAACGAGCGATACTCTCTTCGATTGTTTTATCATTACAAAGCACAGGTCTTAATATTGTTAATAGCTTTTCTAACACTTGACTTACTTTAAAATAATCTCTCATCATAGGAGCTAAGCTTTTCTTGACTAATGAGCCTTCACTCAATTTCTTATAAGACTCAATCACTTTTTCTATAGAAATACCCATTTCAATAATTTGATTGACCTTTAAATCTTTTAGTTTATTGTTAAAAAAACAATAGGGATTCACTGACGATAAATCAGTATAAAAACGTGCTGTTGTTTGTATTTCTAAAATAGAGCGTTCATAATACTTGTTTGCTTTTTCTTTTAATTCTTCTTTTGGAATAGAATGAATCTGCATAGCAATAGATTGATTATTTTTAATGATCGGATCTAAACAATCATTTAGACTACTTAAAATCTCTAGCATTTGATTTGAAGAATTCAACATACAATTAAACAAACTTTCTTCAAAAAAAGTTCTTTTTAATCCTTCCATAAAAACACTTCCCCCTTCTAACTCTAATTTTTTTTAATAAAAACTATTAAAAATTTATTTAAAGTCTTCGCGCCTTTTCTTCAAGATAAGGAACAAATTGTTCCAATGACACAATATTGAATGGCTGATTTCTAAAGTCATTACCATTAATCCTTTGATTTTCTGAAATTTTTAAAAGGGAGTCATTCATCTGTATCTCATCAAAACACACTCTCTTTCCACAGTCACAAACATAAGTCTTTCTTATTTTCGTGAAAGAGGAACTAACCAGCTCTTCAATTTGATTTTCTTTTCGATAGTTATGAATATGTTCGTCTAATTGGCTTTCTTTATTAGAATCTAACTCTTGATTAACAGATTCTTTCTTCTCTTCTGGTTTAGATTTAATAAACTTTCGAATAAATTGAGAAAATCGACTTACTTTTTTCTTTTCTGTTTTATGTTCATTAATCTCTAAGCCTTGAGAAAGATTGAGTGTAAATTCGGCACTTAAACTTTTTAATTTCTGTATCAATGACACTTGATTTCTATTTTTATTGCTTTTAAAAATCCCCTTCTTAAATGGAAAACTTAAAATTTTTTCCAAACAATCATTCATTTGTTTCAAACACGTCACTACATACTCATAATCTTTTGAATTAAAGAAATCAACCTCTAAATCTTTGTATTTTTCTTCCATTCGTTTCAACATTTCCTTAGTCTTAACAGAAAGCTCTCGTATATAGTCTTCTTTTATTCTCTTTGGATTTTGTGAATCTAAATCATTATAAACAGAATATATTTCTGTTAAATCACTTAAAACACTTTTCTTTACATTAGACTTTTCTGTTAATAATTCATTTTTCTCACTTTTTATCTCTTCTTGTTGGAAAACCAATGTAGCTTTCCATTGATTTAATGTATTATAATTTATTTTTTCTTTTCTTTCTTCTGCTATTTCTTTAAAACTTTTATAAATATCGGCATCAATATAAGAATAAGATCCTAGACTTTTTCGTATCACTTCATCATAGTCATTACAAAGCTTATATACATTTTTTTTGAATTGTTCTTCTTTTAAACGAGCGATACTCTCTTCGATTGTTTTATCATTACAAAGCACAGGTCTTAATATTGTTAATAGCTTTTCTAACACTTGACTTACTTTAAAATAATCTCTCATCATAGGAGCTAAGCTTTTCTTGACTAATGAGCCTTCACTCAATTTCTTATAAGACTCAATCACTTTTTCTATAGAAATACCCATTTCAATAATTTGATTGACCTTTAAATCTTTTAGTTTATTGTTAAAAAAACAATAGGGATTCACTGACGATAAATCAGTATAAAAACGTGCTGTTGTTTGTATTTCTAAAATAGAGCGTTCATAATACTTGTTTGCTTTTTCTTTTAATTCTTCTTTTGGAATAGAATGAATCTGCATAGCAATAGATTGATTATTTTTAATGATCGGATCTAAACAATCATTTAGACTACTTAAAATCTCTAGCATTTGATTTGAAGAATTCAACATACAATTAAACAAATTTTCTTCAAAAAAAGTTCTTTTTAATCCTTCCATAAAAACACTTCCCCCTTAACTTGGAAAAGTATTCTAGCACGTTTATTCTATTTTGTCAAATTTGAATTAGTACTTTGTAATCATTTTATACCAAACAGGGTTCTTACCTCTTCTTTTTTCTATTAATAAGAATTCATTTTAAGAAATATCAAATTAGGCTATAAAATAAGTGCTAAATCTATTAATGCCCCCAAAAATCCTTTTTGACAATAAAAAAAACGTTACAGAGATGACCATTTTCAATAACGTTTAACATAAAAAATCAAAGTAGCAAGCTTCTACTTAAGCCTAGCTGAAGTTTTTTCATTTAACAAATCCATTAAAAACGGTTTTAGTTTCTCTAACAGCAATAAATGGACAAGGATCATTTTTCTTTATTAAAGTAATTAATTTATTCAAATTTTTATTATTAATTTGAAAATAAAGCATATATCTTTTATTTCCTTCATAATCGTCTTTTAAATCTATGACAGAAACACGATAGCCATGCTTTCTTACCAAAGATAAAAGCTTCTTATTTTCCTTATTAATAACCACTTCTACCCCTACAATTCCCTTAATAAAACGATTAGAAACATAAGAACCTAGTAATGTTCCCGTAGCATAACCAAGAGAATAAGATATGGGAATCATAATACTTTTAACCTCTGTGACTAATGCTTCTCTAGCAATAATAAACCAAATAAGAACTTCAAAAAAAGCTAAAATAGTCATGACAATTGTTTTACCCTTAACCATTAACATCGTTCGTACCGTTCCAATAGAAACATCTAAAATACGTGCCAAAAATATTTTTAAACATAAAAATAGCATACCATCACCTAAAATTATTATTTCCTAAACTTTAAAAACCATTATATATTTTTATATTAAACGAAAAAAAATTAAAAAAACAGAAGAAAAACATCTCCTTTAGACATCAATTATCAATTTATAAACGTCTGAAATAAAAACGTTTTTAAAATTTGCTATAGTAAAAAAGTGTAAATAAAAAGGGAGCAATAAAAATGATTATTTTTGTTATTTATGAAAAAGAAAAAAATACCGAAGTTGCTTTTAAAAAAATAATTTCAAATTTAATGACAAATGTAAAAGAAAAATATGAAATCCATACTTTTACAAATCCTACCCATGAAATGGAAAAAATGATTCAATGTTCAGGTAAAAAAATTTATTTATTGAATAAAGAACTAAATGGCTTAAATATGGCTAAACAAATAAGGGACTTAGGAGATTGGCACAGTCCAATCATTCTTTTAACAAATGAAGAAGCTACAGAAAATTTAAAAAATCGTAAACTACTCACATTAGATACAATTAATATAAAAGAAATGAATAAACAACAAATCATAGCGGACATTAAGTTAGCCCTTCATATACTAAAACAGCATCCATCCTTTAAATTTTTTTATAATAATGAATATTATCAAATTCCATACGATGACATTTTATATTTTGAAAAAGATTTAAACAACAACTATGTTTCTATTGTAACAACAGACACCACGTATCGAATTAAAGAAAGTATAAAAAAGATAGAATTAAAACTGATAAATAAATCATTCTTTTTTAAAACCCATCAAAGTTGTATTGTTAACCTTCAAAAAATTATTAAAATTGATTTTAAAGCAAACATCATCTATTTTAAAAAGATAAAAACCAATTTATTATCTAGAAATAAGAAAAAAGAATTAAAAGAACGAATAGAAAAAGAACATCTTTATGAGTTAGTTTAAAACCAAATTTCATCAGTAACAAACCGAATCTCATCAAAGAATTTTATTAATAAAAGTTTTATGATAATCTTAATACAGTTCGAAAGTGAGGTGTCATGTGTTGCGTAGTAGAGTTAAATGGTTTAAAGATGAAAAAGGTTATGGTTTCATCAAATATACCGATGAAGAAGATATTTTTGTTCATTACTCATCAATTGTTCAAGATGGTTACAAAACACTTAAAAAAGATGAAGAAGTTGAATTTGACTTATTAGAAACTTCAAAAGGCTATCAAGCAGTAAATACAAAGAGAATAGAACATATATAAAAAACAAAATTACTAAAATAAACTTAGTAATTTTTTTATTGCCAACCTTTTCTAATAAATTGACAGAAAAAATAAAAAAACATTCCCTTTTAACTTCAATCAATCCACTGATTGATTCCCTATCACAAAAAAAATGCTTCCATTACGAAACATTTTTATTAGTTTTTACAAAATTTTCCCAAGTCCACTGAGATACTTCAGGCATATCCACACCATGTTCTTTAATATAATCTCGATGTTTAACTAACATATTTTTACAATATTCTAAAAGATAGCTACTTTTCTCTTCAAAATCAGTTAAATGGTTTAAAGCCAGCATAACCAAATGATAACGATCCACTTCATTTAGAACTCTCATGTCAAAAGGAGTAGTAATGCTGCCCTCTTCATTATAACCACGTACATGTAAATGATTATTATGACGACGATACGTTAACTCATGTATTAAATTAGCATAACCATGAAAAGCAAAAACAATCGGTCTATTCTTAGTAAAAATCATATCGTAATCGTGATCACTTAAACCATGTGGATGCAACGTATCGGATTGTAATTTCATCAAATCTACCACATTAACAAATCGAATTTTAATTTCTGGTATAAATTCTCTTAAGATACTCACAGCTGCAAGTCCTTCAAGCGTCGCCATATCCCCACAAGTGGCAAGAACTAAATCGGGAATATAACCGTAATCATTACTCGCAAAACCCCAAATACCTATTCCTTTAGCACAATGTTTTGAAGCTTCGTCCATCGTTAACCATTGAGGTTTTGGATGTTTACTAGCCACTAAAACATTAATGTAATTTTTAGTAGCCATAATGTGATTAAAACAAGAAATTAAAGTATTAGCATCTGGTGGCAAATAAATACGTACAATATTAGCCTTCTTAGTAATGATATGATTTAAGAACCCTGGATCTTGATGCGTATAACCATTGTGATCTTGTTGCCAAACATGACTAGTTAATAAAATATTTAAAGAAGCGATTTCCTTTCTCCATGAAATATGTTCAGCCATCTTAAGCCACTTTGCATGTTGACTGACCATCGAATCAATCACTCGAATAAAGGCTTCATAACTATGAATAAATCCATGCCTTCCTGTTAATAAGTACCCTTCAAGCCAACCTTCGCACGCATGTTCAGATAAAAAAGAATCCATTACGATACCATTCGTAGCTAAAAATTCATCATTATTTTTAGTAGGAGCCATCCATTTTCGATTGGTCACATCAAACACTTTCATTAAACGATTGGATAAAGCTTCATCGGGTCCAAAAATTCTAAAATGATTGTTTTCTATATTCTCAGAAATAATTGCTTTAATAAAAGTGCCTAATTCAAGCATATCTTGAGCGATAACACGACCTGGAAAATCAACAGAAACACCAAATTGTCTATAATCAGGAAGTTTTAAAGGACGTAATAAATTTCCACCATTCGTATGAGGATTACATCCCATACGTCGATGGCCTTCTGGAGCCAAAGCTTTCAACTCGGGCATCAATTGCCCATTTTCTAAAAATAATTCCTCTGGTTTATAACTTAATAACCACGCTTCTAAGCGTTTTAAACTTTCTGGATGGTCTTCAGTTACCTCAACAGGAATTTGATGAGCACGAAAGCTTCCTTCAATTTTTTTACCATCGATTTCTTTAGGACCCGTCCACCCTTTAGGCGTTCTTAACACAATCATTGGCCACATCGGACGAAACGCCTCATTTTTTTCTCGAGCTTTTCTTTGTATTTCTTTTATTCTTAAAATCACAGTATCCATAACGGTAGCCATATCTTCATGAAGAATCATCGGATCGTCCCCTTGAACATAAAAAGGTTCCCAACCACATCCTCTTAAAAAAGCATCAAGCTCAATATCAGAAATTCGAGATAAAACGGTAGGATTGGAAATTTTATACCCATTCAAATGTAAAACTGGTAAAACGGCTCCATCCGTAATAGGATTCAAAAATTTATTAGAATGCCAACTTGTTGCCAAAGGACCTGTTTCAGCTTCCCCATCGCCAATCATGCAAGCAGCAATCAAATCAGGATTATCAAATACCGCGCCAAAAGCATGAAGAAGACTATAACCCAGCTCGCCACCTTCATTTATCGACCCCGGCGTCTCTGGTGTAGCATGCGAACCAATGCCTCCAGGGAAACTAAACTGTTTACACAATTTTTTTAACCCTTCTAAATCTTCTGTAACATCAGGGTAAAATTCACTATAGCTTCCTTCTAAATAAGTATTAGAAACCAACGCTTGTCCACCATGTCCCGGACCACAAACATACATCATATTTAAGTCGTACTTTTTTATCACACGATTTAAATGAACATATAAAAAATTCTGACCAGGAACCGTTCCCCAATGCCCAACTAACTTCGATTTAATATCTTTAAAATTTAATTCTCTTTGAAGTAATGGATTATCTTTTAAATAAAGTTGCGCTACACTTAAATAATTAGCTGCCCTAAAATAACGATCCATTAAAGAAAGACTCTCATTTGATAATGTTTTCTCTTGCATAATCAATCCCCTATTCTTACTTTCTTATTATACTATGAACAAGAAAAAATAGCAAAAGAAATGAACCCTATCGAGCTAAAATATCACCACTAATGGTTTTCACTCTTAAATGAACAAAAGAAGAATCTCGAGAACCCAACTCTATACTGCCACTAGTACTCTTAGCCTCTATATAAACCTTAGGACTGTTTCCTATTTCCACATCGCCACTCACAGTCTCTATAGACCCACTTTCTTCCAAAGTTAAATCGTCAATCAAAACATCACCACTAGTTGTATGAGCTAAAATACGTTTAGTTATAGAATGAACGTTTAGATCGCCACTGACCATTTTTAAAGTCCCATCTGAAACCGAAGTAATATTAATATCGCCACTTATACTTTCGATAGACGCTTTAAAAACCTGTTTTACTAATACCTCACCACTAGTTGTTTTAATATTGACCTTGGATGAAGAAAGATCTTCTAACTGAATGTCCCCACTAACCGTTTGAATAATCATCTCTTTAGTCATGCCTTTAGGTAAATAAACAAATACCTCTTCATGACGATTACAAAAACCAAAACACCCATATTTTCGATCTCTTTTATTGATTTCTAATATTTGATTATGAATTTCACTGGTCACCCGATCATTAGCACTATAAACTAAAACTTTGACAGAAGAGTCATCGTGATTTAAAACATGAATATCTGAATAAGTACTTAGAATCTTAATCTCATCAAAAGACGAAACCTCGTATTCCTTTTCTAATACCAATTGACTTTTTTCATCAAAAAATGAAAAAGACCAATCTTTTTTTATAAGAGCAAGAAGCATAAAAACAAGTAATAAAATCGCCAATAAAGCTAAAAAACAAACTAAAACATACTTAAACGTTTTTTCCATTATTTTTCCTCCTTCATTTTTAATAAAATATGAATAATTTCAATAATTAAGGCATACACAACCCATAAAATCCACGTAAGATGCCAAGCATAAGTGACAAAACTAATAATCAAATAAAGAATAGTAAAACCAAGAGAGATCACTCCATCATACTTTTTATAAACTTCACTTGCCTTCTTTTCTTCTTTGTTATCTTTAGAAACACTTACAAAATAAAAAACAAGAAAACAAGTAGGAATGGAACAAATCAGTAAAAAAATACTCCCTAATAAATTTTCTCCTACAAAAGGAAGAGACTCAGCAATGATAGCCCATATAAAAGCTATAAAATACAAAAAAACACTTAAACTCACAACCAAAGCGGTTTTTCTTTTATTTTCTTCTAGTTTTACGGGATTTTGAATGGTCTTCTTTCCCGTTAATAACTCCTCACTACTAATATCAAAAAGTTGACAAATAGGAATGATTTTATCAAAATCAGGTTGACTTTGATTCGTTTCCCATTTCGAAATCGTTTGACGCGAAACATTCAATTTCTCAGCCATGTCTTCTTGACTCATATTTTTCTTTCTTCTAAGTTCATATAATCTTTCTCCTAACATAAACTTCCTCCTTCACCAATAAAACTCTATAATAAAAAGTAGGTGCATACTATAAACTTTGCTTTGAAATTTAGCAACCAAACTTAACATTTCATTAAAAATAACAAAAAAGTCACTTTTGACTTTTTTTCTTTTTCTCTTTTTTCTCTTCTTTTTTGACTTCTGGTATATTTATTTTTTCAATTTTTTCGAATAAGATTTTATATTGACGACGTTGATAATAAAAAAGTCCTCCACTTAATAAAGTAATCCACAAAAACAGCATTCCATTAGAAATTTGCAAAGGTTCTTTCTTATTCATTTCTTTAAAAACATCATAACGTTTGCTTTTTTTTGTATCGTATAAACTTTTGATAGCACTTTTAATTCGTTCATCATAATCAGAGGTATACCCTTTAAAAACTTGATTTCCTATAATAATATAAGGGACACCATCTGAAGGTTTATTTAAAAACGTGGACACTTGTTGAAACAAAGCAACATTTTCTTGATTTTCCCAAACTTCATAAGAAACCAAATTAAAATAGTCGCCATACTCGGGGAGAATACTATATAAAAAATCTAAAAAGGCTTTACAATAAGCACATCGATGCCCTCTAAAAAGATAAATGGAAATTTTATCATCACTCTCTTTATAATTACTCAAATCATATTCCATATCTTCAGACGCCAAAACTTGTTCAAAATTCTCGGTCTTATAAGTCATAGCCTCCATTTTAAAAGGAAAGCATAACACCATAAATGTAATAAATAATACTAAAATTTTTTTCATGTTCAAAACTCCTATCTCTAATAATTTAACATAAATTTTAATTAATTTCTATTTTCTTTCCATAAATATTGCAAGCTTCCATAATAAAAAAGAACAAAAATAATTTCAGAAAACAACTTTGCAATAAAAAAGGGTAAATGAAAAAGATGGACAAATACAATAAGTAAAATAAGTTCCATAACCACTAACGTTCCCATAAGACTAAAATACCTCTTAGCTTCTTCTTTAAAAGAATGGTATTGAATTCGTTTTTTATAAAAATCTAAAAGAGAACTTATAAAACGAGTAAACACATTAGCTAAAATAAAATGATGATTTGAAAAAACAAGCAAAATTAAAAATAAAAAATAATCGATTATAAAGGAAAAAATGGATACTTTTTCTCGAAAAGATGGAGTCGACTCCAAACCATTTTCTATTTTTTTCTCTACAACATCAAATGAACTTGATGAGTTCGAAGAAGTAAAAAGGATGGAATGAATAGGAATTTGATTTTGTTTACACTTTAGATGAACATTCATAAAATAAGAAGAACGATTACCAGAAACTGTATTTAAAAAATCAATAAGTTCATAACGAAATCCCCAAATAGGACTTTTCCCTATTTTTTTCTCGTTAACTTTTTTTCCTATAACTAAGGTATTGGCTTTTGCAAAAGCCATTTTACAAATGGTAGCAATTTCTGCAATCGAAAAACCATCTTCCCAACCAAAAGTCATAATCACTGTATTTTTATTATAATGTTCACGAATATATTTTAAAGCCTCTTTAATCGAAGCCCCTTTTCCTTCATTATTCTTATGGGACATGACTTTAGCCATAGATTCCATTTGATGAAAATAGTTTTTTTCATTCTCTCCATTTCCATCATCAATGATAATCAGTTTATATTGATTAGAAAAAAGTTCTTGAATAAAATCTAAAAATTTTTGATTGCCTTCATAAATTGGAAAAACAGGTAAAATAACGATTTTATTTTCTAGCATAATCCATCACACTCTTATCTCTATTATACAATACTAAAATAAAATTAACTATCTATTTTTTATTTCATAAGTTATAATAAGAAAAGAAAAGAGGAAACAATTTATGACACTAAATTCTTTAAGTAATTATAAAAACATCTACATGATTGGTATAGGTGGAGTAAGCATGAGTGGTTTAGCGGAACACTTGTCTCATTTTGATTTTAAAATAAGTGGAAGTGATACCAAAGAAAGCGATAACACACGTCATTTAAAAGAATTAGGCATCCAAGTAGAAATTGGGCATCACCCTGACAAAATGATCGAAGCCGACTTAGTCGTCTACACCGCCGCCATTCCTAAAAACGATCCCGAATTCCTATATGCCAAAGAAAAGAAGATTAAAATGATGGAACGAAGTGAATTTTTAGGAGAACTAACCAAAGAGTATAAAGAATGCATCTGTATAAGTGGGACGCATGGTAAAACCACAACTACTTCAATGATTTCATCTGTTTTTTTAGCAGCTAATCTAGACCCCACCATTTCTGTCGGAGCCTATCTAAAATCCATTAATGGAAACAATCGTACAGGAAAAAGTGATTATTTCATTTTAGAAGCTTGCGAATACGTTGACTCCTTTTTAAAATTTTATCCTAAAACGGAAATCATCTTAAACATCGATAATGACCATTTAGATTATTTTAAAAACATAGACAACATCAAAAACTCTTTTAATCAATTTATAAAACGTTTAGACAAACAAGGAACAGTGATTGCGAATCTAGACGACGAAAATACCAAAGAATTAATTGAAAAAAACAAAGAAAACGTCTCCATTATTACTTATGGAATTAAAAATGAAGCTAATTTTAGAGCAATAGATATAAAACAAAACGATGAGGGTCAATTAAATTTTAAAGTATTAAAAAACAATGAATTTTATGAAGAATTGACTTTAAAAGTACACGGTCAACATAACATTTTAAATGCCTTAGCCACCATCGCTACCTGTGATCTTTATAAAATTGCTAAAAAAGAGATCAAATCAGGCCTTGAATCTTTTACTGGAGCGAATAGAAGATTTGAAAAAATTGGAGAAGTTAATGGTTGTCCTATCTACGATGATTACGCTCATCATCCTACTGAAATAAACGCTACTTATCTTTGTAGTGAAGAAATTAAAAAAAATCAAACTTGGGCAATATTTGAACCTCATACCTACTCTAGAACCGAAGAACACTTAGAAGAATTTGCTCACATTTTAAGCCAATTTGACCATATTCTTTTAGCAGAAATTTATGCGGCTCGTGAAGAAAACAGTCATAACATCTCTTCAAAACAATTAGAAGAATTAATCAAACAGGAAAACCCTAATTGCCTTTATTTAGAAAGCTACGATAAAATTATTGACTATTTAAAAGAGCACATCAAAAAAGAGGATACGATCATCACTATTGGGGCAGGAACCATTAATAAAGTAGGCTATGCCTTAATTGAAAAAAATTAGACAATTATGAACTAAACCCCGTTTCTTAAACATAGGAAACGAGGTTTTTATATGGGAAAGTTAAGTTACAATTTATATAACGACAAAAAGCTAAGAATGAATATAAGAAGTCTATCGTTCAAATATAAAATAAGAAAAAATGTTATTACGTATCTAACGTCATTTGTTGCTATGGACATGAGACTCTTAGTGATGGAATGTTAAGAAATTGGATTAAAAAATAAAAAGAACTGTTGGTAAAATTTCAGATCATTTAATTAAACGAGATTTTAATGCAGATAAACCGAACCAAAAATGGTATACGGATATAACTGAATTTAATCTTCGCGGAGAAAAGATATATTTATCACCAATAATCTCTTATAACACCTCTAAATCACCTAATTTAGACCAAATAAATGATCTGCTTAATAAAGCATTTGATAATAAAAATTTAGAAGGATTAATTTTTCATTCAGATCAAGGTTGACAATATCAGCATTATGTCTAGAAAAGGAAATAGTATGGATAATGGCCTAATGGAAAATTTCTTCGGCCTTCTTAAAACCGAAATGTTTTATGACCAAGAAGATAAATATAAAACGATAGATGAATTGATTTTAGCCATATATAATAGAATTAAAGAAAAATTAAAAGGACTGTCTCCTATAAATGATAGGTTACAATCCTCTAATTAGAAACTATATATACTGTCCAACTTTTGGGATTCAGTTCAATAAAGGTCTAATTTTTTTATTCATAGATCTTATCTCTTTTTACACTTTTGTTTAACAGAACATTTATCGTTTCAGACTTTCTTCACCTTTTTGTTTTTCTATTACAGAAATTGCTTTTTCAAATTCTTCAATTTCATAATCTAAAAGTTCAATCTCACATTTTAATTTTTCTAATGTATTTTCTAATGTATTATTATCTAATTTATTTTCTAATTCATCACGAAGCATTTTTAATCTTTCTTTATTAATATTGACTCTTTCATATAACTCTTCTAATGAACAATTAAACAATTTATCACAATCAAGAATCCATTCAAATTGATTAATTATCTTTATATCAATTTGTTCATCAAATAACACAAATTCTTCAGCATCCACATTTTCAGATAAGCCTTTTGGAAAAGCTTTAACCTGTATACGATCTGGTACAATTCCATAAATAGAATAAATTTTTAAAATATCTTTTTTTTGCACCAAAATGCCTTTATCTGTCATTTTTTTCATAATAAAGCCTCCCTAATTTAATAAATAATCCCCTACAATTCTTTAATGTATTCCAATAATTTTAAAAACATTCTTATATAAATATTCTCTAATCCATCTTTTTTTAACTTTTTGATTCGAACTCTTTTTTTCTTGATGTCTAAATCACTAAAGAAAACTTGAGCAATTTTATCTTTTAAACGCGTTTCAATTTGTAAATCACTAATAATAGAATCCACTTCTTCATTAATAATACGCACCGCATCAATTTCAATATCCTTCCCTTTACAATTAATGGTCAATTGTCCATTGGTTGGAACATTTTTAACTTCAACAATAAAATCATTTTCATCCACATAACACACTGGAATCACAATATCCTTATTAACATAAACAATAACTTCATTAGCTTCTCTCGTGTTTCTAAAACGAATTTTATAATCCCGACTAGGTGGAATGATTCCAGTTTTCCCTTCAACAGGATGAACAATTAAGGTGTAGTTATTTTGTAAGTAATTATAATCAATATGCGTCATGATGTAGTACCCTTGTTCATACAAAGAAGTATAACCGTCATCTTCATAAAGCTTATAAAGATTGCTCTTTCCAGGAAAAACATGCACTTCTAAAGCTTTTGGTGGATTGGTCACATTAATGTTTTCTTCCAAAACGGCTAAGGGAATAATCGCTCCAGCTCTTGCAAAAACAGGATAATCTTCATCTTTATAAAAAGCCACATATCTTTTATTTCCAGGAAACTTTTTACCTGTATTAAAATCGTACCACATCCCATTAGGTAAAATCAATTTTTCAATAACTCGATTCATCACTCGATCTTTTTTTGTTGTTAAGGGTGCCACAAATAACTCCGTTCCAAAGATATATTCATTTTTGTAAACAGGTTCATCGTATATCTCTGGCTTTTGATAATAAAGAGGTTGGACTAAAGGCAACCCTGTTGTATGATATTTATAAGCCTCACTATACAAATAAGGAATCAAACGATGTCTTAAAATACAATAATCTCTTACAATATTAAGCGTTTGAACATCCCATCGCCAAGGTTCTCTTTTGTAATAATGACCAAATTTAGCACTAAAACGAAAAATGGGACTAAAAGTTCCTAATTGAACATAACGTAAATAAAGTTCTCCATCTTCAATACCATCTTGATGCCCACCAATATCATGACTCCACCACGAAAGACCCATGTTACTTGCAGTCGAATTATAAAAAGGAAGAAGTTTAAGCGTATCCCAACTTACCCGAGTCTTACCAGAATAATAAACAGGTAATCGATGAGACGCGACCAATCCATTTCGACTTAAAAGCAGGCCACGTTGATTTGCATACCTTTTATAATCATTAAAATGATAATAATTTAAGGCATTAAGTGAAGCCAAATCTTTTTTATTATAATAATCTAAAAAATAAAAATCGATACCCAAATCATTTAAAGGATGAATTAAATGATAAAAATAGGCTTTTACAAAACGTGCATCAAAAACATTAAAGGGAATCATTTGATCCTCTGTTAGATTTAACTCTTCTTTAATTAATGGATAATTTTTTTCTTGTTTACTAATTCCTTCACTAGGGTCTAAGGTTATACCAATACGCACCCCTCGTTCATGCATGTATTTTACAAACTCTTCTGGATTTGGAAATAAACTTTCACTAAACGTATAACCCGTTTTAATTAAATCCGTTTTCGTATGCCAATGATTTCCCAAAAGTAAGACCGAATAAGGAATTTGATTACGTGCAAAAGAACCTAACAATTTTTTAGTATCTTCAAAACTATAGACGTCCTCTTTATTCCACCAAATTCCTAGAGCATAACGAGGAATTAAGGCAGGTCTACCTGTTAACATAAAATAATCTCTCAAACATAATCCAAAATCTCTTCGATAAATAAAAAGATAAGTATCCACTCGTTTTTTAGTCGGTTGGATTAACTCGCCACTCTCACTAATAATAAGAGAATCGGAATCATCTAATGAAGCAAAGCCATCTGTAGAATAGAGCCCTTTACTATAAGTCGCTTTTGTACTGTTTTCATCTAAACTCACACCCGTTCCTTTAAAATTCCTTGCTTCGGGATGATTAAAATACCACATCTTATCGGTATTTTTTAGCACCACTTTCAAATTGGCATCTGGAGCAACAATACTAGCTTGAAAAGGCTTTTCTTTTGCATAGGTTAATTTAAAATACTTAGTAGAAAGCTCTAAAAAACGTTTATCTTCTCTTATTTCATATTCTGGAACGGGGAAATCACGATTAATAACCCGTTGAGTCAACGCATCAAAAAACTCACCAGTTTCACTGTATTCAAAACGAATCAAACGTTCAGTTAAAATAGAAATACGATATTTTTCTCCTCTAAAAACAACATTATCTTTAGCTTTATTATGAGAATAATCGATTTTAAAATGTTCATCCATCGCTACAATCACCCTTTATTATTTACCTTTATTTTAACATACTAAAAAAAACAAAACAACTTAACAAATAAAAATTTTCCATAAAATAAAATTTTTGTTAAAATAAAAAAGACAGAGGAGGTCTTATGAAAAACGCTAATCCATCTTTTTCTTATAGTTTAGATAACAAAAGATACCATACTTTAAACTATTATTATCGCTCTCTTTTCCATAAAAAAGTCTTTAAAGTGAGCTTAAATGCCAATTTTTCCTGTCCTAATTTTCAAAATGGCTCAGGCTGTATCTTTTGTGCCCATGGGAGCAATGATTACGACATGACTCAAAATAAATCTTTAATAGAACAATTCTATGAAGTTAAAAACATCACTGAAAAAAAATGGCCCAATGCCCTTTACATAGGTTATTTCCAAGCAAATACTAATACCTATGCTCCTTTAACAATCTTAAAAGAAAAATACGAAAGCATCTTAAACCTACCAAACGTCGTAGGTTTAGCCATAGCAACTCGAAGTGACGCCATTTCAAATGAAGTCTTAGACTACTTAACCGAATTAAATAAAAAAACATTTTTAACCGTTGAACTCGGTCTTCAAAGTTGTAATGAGCAAACGTTAAAATTAATCAATCGAGGACACGATGTAAAAAATTTTATAGATTGTGTACATAGACTAAAAGAAAGAAATATAAACGTCGTTGCTCATATCATCAATGGTCTTCCAAACGATACCAAAGAAGATATGATCAAAACCGCTCGACTACTAAATAAATTAAACATAGATGGAATAAAAATTCACATGCTTCACATTCTAAAAGAGACTCCTCTAGAAACCCTTTATAAAACCCAACCCTTTCCTATATTATCAAAAGAAGAATACATTGATATTGTTATAGAGCAATTAGAACATTTAAATCCAAACATTGTTATTCACCGTATTACTGGCGACCCCAAAATAGAAGAACTGGTAACGCCAACATGGTTAATCAAAAAATTCACCGTTTTAAATGATATTGATAAAGAAATGAAAAAAAGAAACACGTATCAAGGAAAAAAGATTAAACACAAGAATTGATAACAATTTTTTCTATTTTAAAACCTTTCAACTGGGCATTTAATCCCTCTTCTTCATCTATCCCAAATAAATAACGAATGTTTTTATTCACAAAAGTTTTAATATCACTTTCAATTTGAGTAGCATTTAGACTACTACACAAATCTTTAGAACACACTCTTAAAATCTTATCAAGCAAGTGATTATCATAAATATAATTAAGTAAATCATTCGAATTCACGTTTTCTAAAATAATTTCCTCTGAACAATTATTTTTACTAGATGCATTAAAAACATTTAGAGAAAAACACATGACCAAAATAAAAGAAATAAAAAGTTTTTTCATGTTTACCACCTACATTTAGTATGAAAAAATATTTTATTTCTACTAATCTTTTTATATCCAATTTTTGGTAATATCAATTTAAATACATAATATCGATATCTACATCCCCTTTAATGCCCTCTACTTTTCCATCTTGACACAATTGCCAAAACGTATAATGGCCTTCATAACTCGATTTCTTTGAAAAATCACTCACATAATGAGCAAGCCAAGTATCAAACTCAGTCGGTAGCCATAACTTTTCTAAATAATTTTTACTACTATACAAAAGCCCTTCATAGCCATGTTCCTTAACCGTATTTAAAAAGGTAGTAGCCATATCCGTCAGTCCAAAAAAACTTAAGTGATACTGATTAAAAGAACTCCAATTCTCCCAATCAAACGCAATAGGAAGAGACACATTATACCCTTTTATTTGTTCAATGACCCATAAAGCATCTTGTTTAGCTAACTCATTTGAATTGGCGTACGAATAAAAGTAAATGCCAACTTCTATCCCATAACGATTCGCTTCTTCGATATTTCGTTTAAAATACTCATCAACAAAATAGTCTTTTCCTGTTCCTCTTGTTCCTCCAACTCGAATAAAAATAAACTCGACTCCCGCGTTTTTTAAAGCTTCAAAATCAATTTCTCCTTGCCATTTTGAAACATCAAGACCAATTTTAGTAAACTCATTTTTATGAGACGCCACCACCTCGCTAAAAAGCGTTCTTTTTTTGGGAACAGAACCTGAATTCGTCCCTGGTTTCTTGGGTTCAGTCACATAAAGGGTAAAATTTTGTTTTGTAGTATTTCCACTTCGATCCGTAGCTACAAATTCCAAAGGATAACTTCCTACCGTATGGACATCGTAATTTCCAATGACCGAACACGTTGGATGAGCGTCCTCATTATCTCCACATAAAATCTTATCCGTTAAAGGAACCGTCTCTCCTTTTTGAATACTATAACTACTATTAAGCCATACCACTGGAGGAACACGATCCACAACATTAACCTGATAGCGATACGAAACAACAATCCCTTCATCGTTTTTAAATTTAAAAAGCACATCTTTTTCTCCAAGAGAAGTAGAATCAATCACATAATCATCAAGAATTTGTCCATTTATACTCAAAATAAAATCCGAAACTTTTTTCTTTTCTGTAAAAGGAAGGGTTAAATCTTGCGTCAAAGTGACTTCAATCTTAGCGTATTTAACCCTTAAATAATGCACGATACGAATGCCAATAAAGAAAACAATTCCTATAAAACCAATACTCACTAGCATTAATATAACTCTTTTCTTATTCATAAAAACCTCCTAATCAACAATTTCAATGCCTTTTAAAAGATCTAAATATTTTGCATCTTTTACTTTTTCACTTTTTAAAAAAGCTTCACTATCTTTCTTCGCTTGCATTAAAATCTTGAAATCTTTTTTAATATCCCCAATTTTAAAAATATACTCACCACTTTGTTTTGTCCCAAACAAGTCCCCTTCTTTTCGCATTAAAAAATCCTGTTCACTAATATAAAAACCATCATTTGAAGCTTCTAAAACTTTTAATCGCTCTATATCCGTATCACTAATTAAATAACAAAAACTGTCTAAATCGTTTCTTCCTACCCGTCCTCTTAATTGGTGTAACGTCGCTAATCCAAATAACTCCGCATTAAAAATCAAAATCATAGTAGCATTATGTACATCCACACCAACTTCAATAACCGTAGTGGCAATAAGAATTTTAATCTCATTTTCTTGAAACAAACGAATAATCTCTTCTTTTTCTTGATTTTTTAACTTTCCATGCAAAATAGCGGTTTTCACTTTTCCATTAAAAGCCACATCAAAGTTTTTCTTTAAATTCATCACATCATTATTGGTTTCATTTTCTACTATAGAAGGCGCTACAACATAAATTTGGTGTCCTTTTTTTATCTCTTCGTAAACATGTTGTAAAATTTCTTTTAGTTCACTTTCTTTCTTGACATAGGTTTGAATTTCTTTTCGACCACTAGGTTTGGTTTTAATAATACTCATAGCCATATCCTGATAAAGTGTTAAAGCATAGGTTCGAGGAATGGGAGTGGCACTCATATAAATCACATCAGGTAATAAGCCTTTATTTTGAAGATTGCTTCTTTGATTGACACCAAAACGATGCTGTTCATCCGTTACAACAAACCCTAAATTTTTAAACGTGACATCTTGACTAATAAGAGCATGCGTTCCAATTAAAACATCAATTTTTCCTTCACTTAAATCTTTTACAATAGCCTGATGATCCTTTTTCTTTAAACTTCCTACTAATAAAGAAACCTGAACGTTCAAAGGTTCTAAAAGTTTTTTTATGGTTTCATAATGCTGTGTGGCTAAAATTTCAGTCGGAGCCATTAAAGCACTTTGAAACCCTCCTAAATAAGTCGCATAAATGGCAACAGTTGCAACAATCGTTTTACCACTTCCAACATCACCTTGAATCAAACGATTCATTTTCTTTTCACTTTTCAAATCTTTAAGGACGTCATCTAACGCTTTTTTTTGATCAGTTGTTAAAAGAAAAGGTAAAGAAGAAACAAAAGCCTCCACTTGATTCACATCAAAATTTTTCTTAATGCCCTTTACTTTCTGACTTTGTAATTTTAAATAATTAATTTTTAACATAAATACAAAAAATTCTTCATAAATAAGCCTTAATCGCGCTTGTTTAATTTCATTTATCGTTTTAGGAAAATGAATCCATTGAAGGGCTTGCTTTTTATCAATAAATTTATAAATTTCAAGATACGATTGAGGGATATAATCCACACTCTCTTCTAACGTTAAAGCTTCGGTAATAAAACTAGGAAAAAAACTATTTTTTAAACCTTTAACCACATGATAAATCGGTTCAATTTTTAAATCATTTATCCAAGAAAGTTTAAGATCATTAGCAATAAAACGATTTTTCTTCTGATCGTATTTTCCTATTAAAGTAATATTTTTACCAATTTCTAATTTAGAATATAAAAAACTTCGATTATAAATAGACACATTAATAATACGTTCACTAGCCAATGCTTTAAACGTTAAAGCATTAAAATTTCTTCTTATATAAGAAATCTTAGGAGTACTTTCAATCGTAGCTTGAATCGTCACAATTACATCTTCCATTGCCTCTTTTAAATGAATGGGCTTATAAATAGTATAGCGATAAGGATAATAGTCAATTAAATCTTTTATAGTATAAATATTTAATTTATTTAAAAGTGGAATGGTTTTCACTCCAATTTTTTTTATGCTTTGTAATTCCATATTATTCTCCTAATTGTATTATAACAAACAAATGTATATTTTTTGAAAACTTTTGTCGAACAAGTTGCTTTCATTTATTTAATAAATATAATAACGAACGTGTTACTGAAACAATTTTTTATAAAAAATTTAAACACTTCCTTCAACCATTTTTTATTGATTCAGTAACACTTTTATTTGATTGATAAAAAAAGTGAAAAAAAATACAATTTTTTTAAAAAAAGTGTTGACAAAAATACCCTTTTCAATTAGTATATGAACTACCAATTCACTTAAAAGCGAATTGGTGCTAGTATCACACTAGTCAACCCCTTTTTATTCTTTTAGAAGCTGTCTTCAGGGGGCAGCTTCAAATGTGGAATTTTAAAAAGTACTAACAAAATAGTTAGTACTTTTTTCATGTCTTTAAAACGCCAGCACCACACGGAAACCGTTGTTCGATCCACCAGAACCACTACCAATGTTAAAGGAGAAGAGCCCTGCATTAGAACCACTATTAAAATCGCCACTACGACCAAACCATGGACGATCAGAGCTAACAAAGACTGCATAATCACTGTTCCAGCCTTTTGTTTCTGCGGTGGCATCGCCTAAAACTCTTGTTGTATAAATACTAGAACTATCTACACTAATTGAGTAGGTATCATAATACTTCTTATTATAGGTATTTAGATCATCTGATGTAAAACCAGCGCTTCCTGATGTTAAACTTCCTCCTACTCCTGCTACATATTCAAACGAACCCCCATTTAAATCATAGATGCCACTATCATTTCCAGTACTACTTGTTGATTCAGTTCCTGACCAGCCTGTTAGATAATTACTATTATTATTGATGTACACTTCTTCACAAGTGGTTCCATTACATTTTCCATAGATAGAATGGGTTAAGTAAGCTACCGCTCCCCATTCGGTATTTTTCATCATGTGACTATCTAGATTTCTTTTATAATTATAACTCGTTTTAAACATATTTGAAGCTGTTATATATCTCCATGAATTGACATTCGGTTTGATTTGAACCTTGGTTGGATTATTTTCATTCTTTTCGGCACTGGCAGTATCAGTACTTCCTTTATAACCTGTTTCAAACTTTCCAACCCATAAACCTTTGATGTCTCCAAAACTTGTAAATGCGGGATGAGTCATGTATTTTCCTACATCACAACTTCCATTTTCTCCACTTGCTGGAGCGACACATTCACTACTTGAATTGGTGGTATTGGTAGTTCCAAATCGTATCTCAAATGGTTTATTAGTTTCATTTGTTTCTAAACTTTGGATCTTATAAGCATACTTAGGTATCCAGACAAAATAACTTTCAATATCCTCTTCACTAATGGTATCTCCAACTTTATATTTATTCTTGGCATCATCAAGCAAGATAACTGCATTCGCCCAATTCTTATTAGCATAATTGTACCATTCTGTTTGGGGATTAGCATAAGTGACACTTCCACCACTTCCAATTAAGATTGGCACCATCTCATCTCCTAAGTTTGGATCCGCTCCATTTAA
>CAOKAG010000007.1 GCA_948466395.1 uncultured Mycoplasmatota bacterium | reverse complement strand
ACAATAAAAAT
Organism: uncultured Mycoplasmatota bacterium; assembly: GCA_948466395.1. Lineage (GTDB taxonomy): Bacteria > Bacillota_I > Bacilli_A > RF39 > UBA660 > MGBC108787. The sequence continues at coordinate 40,917 of CAOKAG010000007.1, read as the reverse complement.
GATGAAACAGCAGAAGAGACTGAATCAATTGCAATCGAAAATGAAGATTCAAAAGATGATGTAGAACAAACTAACAATAAAAATGATGAAACAGCAGAAGAGACTGAATCAATTGCAATCGAAAATGAGGATTTAAAAAAGAGTAAAAAAAATAATAAAAAAACATCTTCAGAAGAATAGAGGTTTTTTATGCTCGAAAAAGTAAAAGCTAATTTAGGGATCACAGGAACTTATCAAGATACTACCATACAAGGATATATTGATGAGGTTAAACAATTCCTTATTGAGGGCGGCATTGATGAAAGTATTGTAGAAGACGATTTAAGTGCTGGGTTAATTACAAGAGGTGTTGCAGATCTTTGGAATTATGGAAGTGGTGGAACTACTTTAAGCCCATATTTTTATCAAAGAGTAATACAATTAGCATATAAAAATGGAGGTTATAATGATGGTAAGATGTGATTATACAAGTACAAACAGACGTGATTATATTTGTTTGTCTACTGATAATAAAATTACAGAAGGAATAGGCGATGGTTCAACTTGTGTCGAGGTAGATACTGGAATATTATTTATCTTTTATAAAGGCCAATGGTATGCTCAAAATTAGGTGTAAGGTATGAAAAAAATATCTAATTATTTGCTTAAGTATAAAAGTATTCCTACCTATCTAAAATGGATACTTGGAAGAGTTAGAACTTCAATTATAGTTGGATGGCTTACTGCTGATATTAAAATTAAAATAAATCATATTTTAGGCGAAAATAGTGATATTATTCAAGATATTACAGAGAATGAAGCTAATGCTATTTTAAGTAGGATTGTGGGGAATGATGTTGTATGAATGTATCTGAAAAATTAACACGTATTGAAGAAAATATTAAAAATATAAGAATAACAGTTGGCATAACCGAAGAGGAACCAATCGAAAACATTTCAAAAGAAATCAATAAGATTAATGCAATACTTAATGCATTGGTAACAATTGAGGAAGATTTATAATGACTAGTTATAGGCTAGAAATAGATAATCCAATTCCTCTCATACTATTAGTTCCTGTTATTTTGAACAAACAGGGTGTTGTACAAAAAAAATTTCCAACTATTGAAGAGGCATTAAGCTATAAAGATGAAAATAAAAGGCCTATAAATTTATTTTATGGAAGCTTTAAAACTTATGGTGGTACTGAAACTAATATTAATGGCATTCATTCGATAATGGATACTGCTAATATTGAAACGTGGTATAGGCCAGACATAAAAAGTGATTGTCGTATTGCTAGAGCAAATGATAATGCTATTTTTGACATAATTAATGAACCGGAAGATATAAATCAAAGACATCAGTTCTTAAAATTCAAAGTCAAAAGAATAAAAGGAGAACCTTAATGTCCAGTAAAGTTAAAATTGAATTTGAAGGATTTGATGAAATATTGAATCGTCTTTCCAAACTAAATGGCGATACTATTAAAACTACTGAAAAAGCACTTAAAGATTCTCAAAAGCATATCAATGAAAAATTGCACAAAGAAATGAAGAAACATAAACTAACAGGCGCTACCGAGAAATCAATAGTAGAAGAACAAAAAGTGAGATGGTTTGGAACAGAAGCAGAAATTGATATTGGATTTGATATTTCGGAGGGTGGTTTAGCCTCTATTTTTTTGATGCATGGAACTAAAGGTACACCAAGGCACGCACCTACGAAACAAGACAAAAAGTTGTTTAGTGCATTGTATGGAAGCGAAACACGGAAAGAAATTCAAAAGATACAAGAAGACATTTTTTATGAAGAGATAAGGCGGTTAGATAAATGAAAGATTTATTAATTGAAACATTGATGTCATTTGGTTACCCAATATATCAACAAGGAACATTGGCGGAAACTGAACTTTACCCAGAAAGTTTTTTTACTTTTTTAAATAACGATAGTGATGATGATTCGTTTTATGATAATGAACCACATCGAACTATATGGGAGTTTGATTTAATGTTTTATTCAATTGATCCAGTTTTAGTTAATGAAATGTTAATTAGAGCCAAGGAAAAATTAAAAGAAAAAGGATTCATAGTTAGTGGCGAGGGCTATGATGTTAAAAGTGATGAGCCAAGTCATACAGGGCGTGGGATAAACGTCTTAAAAAATAGAATATAGGAGGATTTTTTATGGAAGGAATAAAATTTGAAGAATATAGTGGTGTTGAACATTTAGTTATTGCACCTTTAGAAGAAAAAATACAAGAAGATGGAAGTGTTATCGAGGAATATGGAGAAGTTCAAAGACTCTCAGGTGTTCAAAAGGTTTCTGGAGAGGTAAATGAAAGTACTGAAACCCATTATTATGATAATATGAGTGCTATTGTTGTAGATAGTGAAGGAGATGATGCTTACACGCTAGTAGTATCAATTCCAAACAAAAAAACAAGAGCTTTAATCGAAGGCACAACATATGATGAAGAAACTGGTGCATTAATAGGAAGTAAAAAAAAGAAAAGATATTTTGCATTAGGTTTTATCGGAAATAAATTAAATGGAAATAGTGAATATAATTGGATTTATAAAGGAAAATTTAGTGGTGGTGGCAAAGAACATAATACAAAAACTGATGGTACAGATGCTACTAATATGGAATATACTTACACATCCATTCATACCTCAACAAAATACAATAAAGGTGGCCATTGTAAATATTTAAGTGTAGATGATGATGGGAAGGCTGATTTATCTACCTTTTTCAATCAAGTTACAACCCCAGACACTTTAAAAGCTAAAATAATAATTCCGGAGGGATAAAAGTATGGAAATTAAACTGAATATTTATAATAAAAAGGAAATTGTTAAAACATATACTACAAACTCTTATGATATCCAATTTGGAACAGTCGAAGATTTGATTAATTTAATAGATTTAGATAAATTGAAATCTGATGACGATTTTGAATTAATTAAAATGGTTGGCATTATTGTAAATGACGGATTTGATATTGTAAAGCAACTACTTAAAGATATGTTTGAAGGATTAACAGATGAAGAGCTTAGATGTACTAAAGTATCAGAAATAATAAGTGCTTTATCTGAGCCTATCAAATTTGTTATAAAAAGATTATATAAGGGTGGAAATTCAAAAAACGAATAAAGGGAGATGAGAAAATCTCCCTTTATCAACTTTTTTTTAAACTTCAACTTACTTTATGTGAACGGTTTCCTTGTTTATCTCCTTTTGATATTAGAAAAAAAAGTGCTTATGAAGTATTTTTATTGATAGAAAGGCTTAATGAACACAACAGTTTTGACGAAGTTTCAACAAACGAAACTTATTATAAAAAAGTAAATGGTAAAACTAGAATTTATGTACCAGTTAAAGATTAAATGTTTGATAGACCAAAGAACACTATTTTTTAGTGTTTTTTTGTCTGTTAAAGAAGGCGGTGAGGTAAATGGCAAAAGGCGAAAATATTACAACTAAATTTAAAGTTGATGTATCAGATTTAAAAAAAGGCATTGCAGAAGCAACACGACAAATAACCAAAGTTAGATCGGAATTTAACAAAACCTCTGCTGAAATGAATGATTGGGAAAAATCAAGTAAAGGAATTACGGCCAAATTAGTAGAACTTAAATCAATCTTAGAACAATACAACTTAAAATTAAAATCCTATCAACAACAACTTGATTTAGCGAAAAAAGCTGAAAAAGAAGCAACAAACGAGATAATTCTTTTAAAACAGGCACTTGAAAAAGCCAAAATTGAATATGGTGAAAATTCAAAACAAGTAAAAGATTTGAAAAAAGAATTAACTGAGGCAGAAAAAGCAGAAATGCAAATGAAAAAGCAAGTAACAGATTTAACTGTTACTTTGAATAATCAAGAAGCGACTATTAAAAAAACTGAAAGAGAAATGGAAAAATTAGAGGTCTCTTTAGATAATATTACTGATGCTGAAAAATTAGCCGCAAAATCTGGGAAGACAGTTGATGAAGTATTAGATGAAATGCGTGTTGCCTCAGATAAAACAAGTGAAGGCTTTACTATAATGAAGAGTGCCTTAGCTTCTTTAGTAGCAGATGGAATTAGAAAAATGATATCTGCTGGAAAAGAGCTTGTGCAAGAAACCATCAAGGTCGGAAAAACGTTTGATAGTTCTATGTCACAAGTTAAAGCTCTTACTAAAGCGACTTCAGAAGAATTTGAATCTTTAAAAAATAAAGCAAAACAATTGGGAGCTAGTACAAAGTTTAGTGCAAGTGAGGTCGCAGATGCATTTAATTATATGGCGATGGCTGGATGGAAAACTGAAGAAATGCTTAATGGAATAGATGGGGTTTTAAATTTAGCAGCCGCAAGTGGTGCAGATCTTGCGACTACTTCTGATATTGTTACAGATGCCTTAACTGCAATGGGATATAGTACAAAAGATGCAAGCAAACTTGCGGATATTATGGCATCTTCCGCATCAAATGCCAATACGAATGTTGAGATGATGGGAGAAACATTTAAATATGTTGCTCCAGTAACAGGGGCTTTAGGGTATAGTATGGAAGATACCGCAATCGCTATAAGTTTAATGGCTAATTCAGGAATTAAGGCGAGTCAAGCAGGTACATCGCTTCGTTCTATATTGCAACGTTTATCAACTGATACATCAAGCTGTCAATCTGCTTTAAAAAAAGTGGGTGTAGAAATTACTAACGCAGATGGCTCGATGCGACCTTTAAGAGACATTATTGAGAATATGCAGAAAGCTTTTTCCAAATTAAATGAACAAGAACAAATTAATCTCGCTAAAACAGTAGCAGGGACAGAAGCAATGAGTGGATTACTTGCAATTGTAAATGCCGCTCCATCTGATTACGAAAAACTAACAAAAGCAATAGAAAACAGTAATGGTGCTGCAGAAGAAATGTCAAAAATAATGCAAGATGATTTAAATGGAGATTTAGTTAATGTTGAAAGTACTATTGAAAGTATTCAAATTTCTATTTATGAAAAATTAAAACCTTCATTACGAGAAGGAGCGAAAAACTTTAAGGATTGGGCAAATAGTGTTGATTGGAGTAAATTTGGTGAAAAAGTAGGAAAAAGTTTTGATACCATTTTACAAGGTTTTAAATGGCTATTAAATAATAGTGATATAGTAATTAAAACTACAAAATTAATGATAAATGCCTTTGCTGTAAAAAAAATAAACGATTTTGGCAATAAGATAATCGACCTCGGGAAAAATTTCAAAATGGCAAGTGGAGAAATAAAACTAACTACGAATGTCACTAAAAATATGACACTTGCACAAAAAGCAAATACTATTGCTACTAATGCTGGGACAATTGCAACAAAAGGATTTAGTGCAGCGTTAAAAGCGAATCCAATAGGCGCCGCAACAATTGCTATCGAACTATTAGTAGTTGGATATAAAAAATTGACTGAATGGAGTAAAAAATGCCAAGAGAATAATATAGAAGAATATCAGGAAGTAAAAAAATTAAAAGAAGAACAGGAAGCCTTAACAGAATCTATTAAAGAAAATGCAAAGGCTAGAGAAGCTAGTTTGGAAAGCATAGAAGTTGAAAATGGAACAATTGATATTCTTTATCAGAAATTAGTTAATTTGGAAAGCGTAGAAAATAAAACTAATGCTCAAAAAGAAATGATGGCGGGCTTAGTAGAACAATTAAACCAATTAATGCCAAATTTAAATTTAGAATATGATAAGGAAAAAGACATTTTAAATCAAACTACAGAAGCTATCAAAAATCAAATTGAAGCACAAAAAGAACTTCTAAAAGCCAAAGCTGCTCAATCCCAATTAACTTCTATTGCTCAAGATATAGTTGCACAAGAATTGGAGATTCAAAAGGCTACGGAGCAAAATAAAAAAGTACAAGAAGAATATAATAAGGCCATAAAAGAGAGAAAAGAATTAGAAAAATTACATTATTCAACTTCGACAAGTGATGCGAATTATCTCTCAATAAAACAAGATTGGGTCAATGCTTTAGAAGCAGAAAGAAAATTGAAGGAAGCATTAGATGAGAGCAACTCTTCTCTAAAAGCACAAAAAGATAATCTGGAAAGTCTTAATAAAGAGTATGCTAAGACTGAGAAATATGCAGAAAATGCTTTTAACCAAGCTGAAATAGAAAAAAAATTTGTGATATTTAATCAAAAATGTAAGGAATTAGGCGAGAGTATTCCTGAATCTATCGCTAAGGGTATGCAAGAAGGTAATTATGCAATTCCTGAAAAAGTATCTGATATAGAATCGTTAATAAAATTTGATAAAGCTTTAAGTAAGGCAGAGTTAGTTGGTAAACAAATTCCGACATATATTAGCCAAGGTGTGATAGATGGGAAAGTTTCGATTGAACAAGCAATTGATGAAGTAAAAAGTGTTATAGATTTATCCGACACAGTCCAAAAGATGATTGAGGAAGGACAAACAATACCACAAAATTTGGCTGAGGGGATATTAGAGGGTTCTATAACCGTAGAGCAAGCTAATAAAGTTTTAAAGGATAAAATAGAATATGATGACTTGTTGGCTAAAATAGATAGTGTTGGCTTGCAAATTCCTGATGATCTAGCTACAAATATTAAAGAAGGGTATATCACTTTAGAACAAGCAAATAATCATTTGAAGTCGGCAATTGATTTTAAGGATAAAATAAAAGAGGCTGAAGAAATGGGTGTTCAAATTCACGAAGAATTAGCCGCTAATATTTCTAAAGGGTATATCGATGTTGGAGAAGCTACTGAAACTTTGAATGAAGCAATAAAAAAGGTTATGGATGGTACTAAGCAGATTGGTATTGATGGTGGTGGTAATTTAATCGAAGGAACTGCCGAAGGAATTAATAATAAAGAAAAACAAAAAAAGGTACTTTCGGCCGTTGGAGCTTTTGGCGGTGCTGTCTTAAAAGCCTTTCAAAACTCTTTAGATGAACATTCTCCATCAAAAGCAACTAATAAAATGGGAGTATTCTTCCTTGAAGGATTTAATATAGGTTTTAAACGAAAAATAAAATCTATATTAAAACAAGTGACAGATTTTGGTAAGAGTGTTTTAAGTAATTTTAATGAAGAATTGAAAAACGATACTGAATTTACTTCTTTAACCGATAATATAAAAAAGGCAACTTCAAAAGTAAAAGACTCTGTTTCTAGTTTGGTTTCTGGAAATCAAGCTTCGTCAACTAATGTTCAAAACCAAACGACGAATAATAGTGTAATCAACAATTTTACGCAAAATATAAATAGTCCTAAACCACTTAGTCGTGTGGAGGTTTATAGACAAACTAGAAATTTATTAGAATTAAAGGCGGTGAAGTAAAATGTTTACATTTAGAATAGAAACATACGAAAAAAATATGGTTTGTTTAACTCAAAATGAAAGTGATTTTCAAATTTTAGATATAATTGGATTGAATCCTCCAAGTTCTCAAATTAATTCTTCATCAAATGCAGGAATGGATGGAGCAACTTTTAACTCATCAAAATTGAATCCTAGAAATTTAGTTATCACAATTAAAATAAATGGTAATATTGAGGGCAACAGAACTTTTCTTTATAATTGTTTTCGGACGAAAGAAACTTGTAAAATTTTTTATAAAAATGGCGTCAGAAATGTTTTTATAGAAGGATATGTTGAAAGTTTTGAGTGTGATTTATTTTCTCAAAGTGAAGTAGCTCAAATATCTATAATTTGTTTAGATCCTTATTTTAAAGATTTAAAGATGATTATTGATGATATATCAAAAATTAAAAGTTGCTTTTATTTTCCGTTTTCAATCAATGTTGATGAACCTATACCAATCTCAACTATCGAAATGGATCGAGTTACGAATATATTAAACGCTAGCGAAAGTGAAACTGGGGTTATTATTGAAGCAACTTTTAGCAATCACGTCAATGATATAGAAATTCGAAGTATAAAAACTGGAGAACAATTAAAAATTGTTTATCCCTTTCTCGAAAATGATAAATTAACAATTAATACAAATAAAGGAAGTAAAGAAATTATACTTTTAAGAGAAGGAAAAGAATTTAATCTAATTCCTTATATTGCAAAAGGTTCTAGTTTTTTTCGTTTATATATTGGAGATAATTTTTTCAGTTATTTAGCAGATGACGGCGAAAGTGATCGGTTTGTATCCATTTTATTTAAACATTTCAATATTTATAGAGGTGTTTAATGATAGATATATTTTTATTAGATGAAAATAGAAATAAAACTCATATAATTGATAGTTATAAATCTTTTTTATGGGTCCCTAGATATGATGAAATTGGAGATTGTGAATTAATGGTAAATGCGACAATTGAAAATTTTGAAAAACTTAAAAATAGTAAATATATTTCTCGCGATGATGATGATATGGTTTGTCGCATAGAAAAAACTGAGTTAATCACAGATTCTGAAAATGGCAATTATTTAATAGTAACGGGTTACGATATTAAGAAGATAATTGCACAACGCATAATTTGGCAACAAACGAATTTTGAAGGTTTTGTAGAGGATTATATAAGAAAATTGATTGAGGAAAATATAATTAATCCTGCTATTAAAGAAAGGAAAATACCTAATTTTATTCTCGACAAAAAACAGGGATTTGATGAAAAAATAGAACAACAAGTTACGTATGATAATTTGAATGATAAGATTCAATCTTTAGTTAAAAGTTACAAATGGGGATATAAAGTTTATATAGATGATAATAAAAATTTCGTTTTTTCCTTGTATCGTGGAGAAGATAAAAGTACTTTTGTCTTTTTTTCTGATAATTTTGATAATCTTTCCACTTCTGAATATTGTGAGGACAAAACAAATATTAAAAATGTTGCTTTAACAGCTGGTCAAGGAGAAGGTATAGAACGAATTACAAATGTTATAGGAGCAAGCTCTGGATTAGATCGTTATGAATTGTATGTGGATGCTAGAGAAATTTCTAAGACAGTTGAATATGATGAACTTCTTAAAACTTATCCAGGTGGGCAAGAAGTCGAAGAGGAAAGTGGTATACTTTATCGTTTTAAAGGTATTGATATTGCTAAAATAAGCAAAAATGAAGACGGCGAAATAGTCACAGTGGAATTAATGGATTCGGTCTATAATAACGCTTTAGAAAGTAAGGGCTTAGAATCACTTTCTAGTTATAAAATAAAAAAGACGTTTCGTGGGACAGTTGAACCAAAACAATCTTTTATTTATAAAAAAGATTATTTTCTTGGGGACGTTGTCTTAGTAGAAAATGAATACGGCATTTCTTCGGAAGCAAGAATAACCGAAATTATGGAAAAGTATGATGATGAAGGTTATGGGATAGAACCTAAATTTGAATATTTAGAAGAAATTTAAAAGAGGTGAATGAAAAATGAATGAACAAAAATTTCAAGTTGAGTGTGGTTTTTTTGATGCAGTAGATTTTGATAGATTATATAGAGCATCTGAAATGAATAGACCTTATAGAAGATTAGTAACTAATGGTGTATATGCAACTCCTGTAGGAACTCCTTCTACCGATTTGCAAGTATTAAGTGCAGATAAAGGTATGAATATTATTGTTAAAAAGGGTGAAGGATTAATTGATTATAAATGGTATGAAAATCCGAGTGATATTGTTATTACTGTGCCAATTAATAATGATATTGTCCCAAGGATAGATAGCGTAATAATGCAAGTTGATAATCTTACGAATGGACGTGTGGGGAACATTATTTATCGAGAGGGAACACCATCTAGTTCACCAAAACCACCTAATATAAATACTAAAGAAAATATAGTTGAAATGCGTTTAGCGAATATATATGTATCTAAAACCGCTCGTACAATTACACAAGATGTTATTACTGATATGCGAGGGAGTGAAGAATGCCCTTGGGTAACTGGGTTAATAAAACAAGTTGATACGAGCGAATTATTTCGTCAATGGCAAGCTGCCTATAAAAAATATTTTGAAACCGCAACAGAAGCATTTGAAGCATTTACAAAAGAATTAACAGAAGATTTAACGGTAAATATGAACTTAATTAAATATGAAAGTCATTATAAGACAACTGAAAAAGGCGAGAAAAATATTCCAATTAATATTAAAACATACAATCAAAATAAGGATGTTTTGCTTGTTAAAATCAATAATTTATTAGCAACAGAAAATATTGATTATACTATAGAAGAGAATTTAAATATTTTTTTGAAAAATGGTTTAGATATTAATCAAAGTGTTGATTTCGTTGTTTTACAATCTCTAGTAATGGGGAATAATGAAACAGCGTTGCAACAAATTTCAAAATTAAATACAGCATTATATCAAATTGAACAAATTTTAAAAGATAAAGAGGAACAAGGAATAAAAGGAAAAGACGCCCTAATTAATGGTGTCAATATATTAGAAATAGTAGCAGGAGATAATATAAATTTGTGTCAAGAAGAAGGCATTTTAACTATTAGTTCAATAGGTTCGACAAGTTTAGAAGGTTATGCTACGGAAGAATATGTAAATAACAAAATAGGGAATATAAATACAATATTAGCTACATTAACAACCGTAGAGGAGGGAGAATAGTATGGCAACAATAACACAACAATTAAATCAATTACAACAAGATAAACAAAATCTAACGACAAAATTAAGTGAAAAGGGTGTAGAAGTAACAGGAAATGAAACATTCACACAATTAATTCCAAAGTTGGACGAAATACAAAGTGAGAAATTTGCACCTTTTTATATTACTTTCAGGGAGTATAAAGGAACCGAAAACTTTAATAATTTTGAAGGATTAGACACTTCTAAAATTAGAGATATGTCTTCTATGTTTTGCAATGCTAATGACGTAAAAGAAATTATTATAGATAGCTTCGATACATCAAACGTGGAAAGCTTAAGAGCTTTTTGTCAAGGATGTACAAGTCTGGTTAAACTGATTTTAAAAAATTTCGACACTTCTAAGGTTCAAAATTTATCTCATTTTGTTGTCAATGACAGCAAACTAGAAGAAATTGATTTAAGTAGTTTTAATACTGCTGAGACTACGAATTTTCAAAGTATGTTTTTTGGATGTTCAAAATTAGTAAATTTAGATTTAGGTCATTTTGATATGTCAAAAGCAAACGTCGTAGACGGATTTTTATACCGAAATAGTGCATTAAAAAATTTAAAATTTCCAATTAATTTTGGAAAAGGCTTTATACAAAAAACAACTAATTATAGTTCGTACACTTCGGATTTATCTGGGTTAAATAGTTTAACTTATGAATCAATAATGTCAGTTGTCAATAATATTTATGATTTAAATTTAACATATGATGTTGCTAACGGTGGCACTTTGTACACACAATCATTAAGATTAGGAACAACTAATAAAGCTAAACTAACAGCCGAAGAAATAGCAATAGCAACGTCCAAAGGCTGGACAGTCTCATAGAAAGAGAGGAAAGAAAAAAAATGAAATATTTTAATTACACAAAACCAAAAATGTTAATAGCGGAAGAAGGAAAATTACTTAGAGGAAAAGAAGATGTTTATATAGAAGAACACATCGATGAAGAAGGTAATCAAGTACAAGAACATATTCCTTACAGAACTACGACAATCTTTTTACCTGATAGCATTACAGAAGATCAAGCAAAAGAAATGTATGTAGAAGAGAAAATAGAATAGTAAAAAATAATTAAGGAAAGGAATTTAGTTCGATATGGAAAACATGACGATTGGACAAATAGCTACTGTTATAGGAATAATCACTGTAATAAGTGGTTTTTTTCTTGCCATTTACAAATGGTATAGAAAAAAAATTGCAGATAGGCTAGACATATTAGAATCAAAAGTAATAGCGCTAGAAGAAGATAGTAAGACAAATAAAGAAGAAAATTCTTTATTGTTAAAAGGACAACTTGCTTGTTTAAAAGGCTTAAAAGAGCAAGGGTGCAATGGACCTGTAACACAATCAATAAATGAAATAGAAGAATACTTGTTAGAACAAGTGAGAAAGTAGGAAAGTAAAAAATGAAGGAAAGAATAGCAAAATTAATAGATTTAAAAACGATATTATCTTTAATAGTAATAATAGCTTATACAATCATGTGTTTCAAAGGTATTGTTGAAGCTGATTATAAGGATATCGTCATAATGGTTATGACATTTTATTTTGCAAAAAAGGATGGTGATAAATAATGATAAAAAGTTATAAGTATAATGATATTTCTAGGATATCAGAGCATTTCAAAGTGAGCGAATTTAAATGTAAATGCGGAAAGACACATGATGTCTTAATTGATAGCAATTTGGTTGATTTATTAGAAAAAGTACGAAGTAAGTTAAATGCTAGCGCTTGTAATATCTATAGTGGTTATAGATGTTCAACTCACGATAAAAATATTAAAGGTAGTGGCAAAGGACCTCATACTCTAGGTTATGCAATAGATTGTTATTTCTTAGATCAAAATAGAAAAAGAATACCTTCTAGCAAAGTTTGCTTAGCTTTAGAAGATTTAGGACATAAATGTGGAATAGGTTATAGATGTGGTGGAAGTGCAGATTCAACAGGTAACACTCATATTGATACTAAACCTCGTAAATGGTATGGAGATGAAAGTAAATCAATGACTGCAACTTGTTGTACTTCATTTTACGATTATTTTGGAGTGCAAAAAGCTGTTTCTGGGATAGTAGCAGAATGGCAAATAGCTATAAATAACTCATATAATTGTGGTTTAGCAGTAGATAATAAGTTTGGTCCAGATTCACAAACTAAGGCAACTAAGTACCAATTGTATTATAAAAAACCACAAATTCATAATGATTATGTTTTATTTATTCAAAAACAATTGAATAAGTTAGGCTATTCATTAAAAGAAGATGGATACTTTGGTCCATCTACTAGTACAGCTGTTAAGAACTTCCAAAAATCAAAAGGATTAAAAGTCGATGGTTATGTAGGTTTAAATACAATAAAAGCTTTGTTAAATATATAAAAGGATAACTTCATTAAACGAGGTTATCCTTTTTTTAATTGCAAAAATTTATTACAAGCGACATAAAGTGACAAAATTCGAAAAAAGATTATGGTAAAATGTTATCAAGAGGGGGAAAAAGTATGTTAAAAAAATTAAATGAATTTGAATTAAAAGAATTTAAAGAAAGATATATAAGTAATTTACAAGAAGACGTAGCAGAAGTTAATTGCTTAGATATGTTTGGTCTTAAAAGCTACTTAGTAAACGGGCATTATTTATTAATCGATTATAATGGTAAAATTGAAACTACAGACTTACAATTTGTATGATATAATAGAAATGTCCCTTGGTTACCCGTGTGGGCTAAGGACTTTTTTATAACCATTGTAACTTTATTAGAAAACATCTTTTAAATGATATTTTTATCTTGAAAATTTACCTAGCATTTTACCTAGCAAAAATTAAATATAATGTAAATTTTTAAATTATAATATATCCCATTCTATCTTTATTTTAGGCTTGTTTCATTTCATAAAACATTATAAAATAATAATGAATAGTGTCTGTCAATCGGCACCAGATGGATACCAAACTCGAACTTTCTCGAGTAATAATAGAAAAACATCAGAATTGGATCTGATGTTTTGTCATTTTACAAAACACACTTGAATATTGTCAAACCAGTATGTTTTTATTTACTAATTCCTTTTGATGATACTATTAGCTTTTGAGGTGGAGATTCAAATGTTAATTGGGATTCTTTTTCACTTCCATCAGAAAATTTTAATAGGTATTTCAAAGCTAAATCCTGCTTCAAAATCTACATTACTAGGTAAAATATCTTTTTTTTGTTGTTTAAGCATGCAATCTAACAAGCAATAATTACCACTACTACCTATATATAGGGGAAAAGTATGTGCCCCTTTTTTTCCCGAATAGCTTGTAAAATATCCTTGAATTAAAATTGATGGCACCCCACTAAAATTTAGTAAATTATTGGCAACAGAATTAACTTCAACGCATTTTGCTAAATCGCCAGCCCCAGCAAATTTTGAAATATTATAGACAACTTGTTCATTTTTTTCATCAAACACAGATACTCGTTCATCTCCTGCGTAATTATCACGTTGTCTTCCTGGATGCTTAAAAGTATTTAAATACATTTGTGCCAAATAACTGTTTTCGATAGCTTCTGGAGTAGTCTGCATATAAAACCAATTTCTGGATAAATATTTAATTGAGGAGAAAACTATATTTTGAAAAGGTTTATTTGTTGATTTTAATCTTTCTCGAATTAAATTAATAAAATCAATGTAAATTTGTTCTATGTCAAACCTCATTTTTAATGGATATAATGCTGTATTAACAGTTACTAGATCGTCTTTTCCAATACCACCAATATAGATGGCAAATGGTACTTCTTCATCGTTACTATATTTTTTTTCGATTTGAATGGGATGGATTTCTATTATTTTTTTATATACTTCTTCAGATGTCAAATTTGATTTTGTAAATTGTTCAAAAATTTCTATATTGTACATATTTATAGCCTCCTTAATAATTATAACATACTTTAATAGGACGTAATAAATTAATTTAAATTAATAGTGTAGTTCCATTAATTATAAATAATTGAGAACTCTACTTAAAGAGTTGCTGTACGTCTTCCTCAATGTCATCAGTTTAAGGAAACTACATAAAAAATTGTGTGGTTTTTATTATGGGCAAATGAGATAATAAAGATAAGAATAAAAGGAATTGAATTAATAAGGAATAAAATAAATTCGGAAGAATTAAAAACTACAGGAAGATTAAAGAAAACCAGTTTTACAAGAAAAAGAAAACTGGGATTTACAAAGCTAATGAAATATATTCTAAATAAGAAAGGACTAACTACGAGTATGGAAATTAACAATTTTTATAATGATAGCAATGAGGAAGAAAATATATCCAATCAATCATTATTAGACCAAAGATTAAAATTAAATCCAGAAGTATTTATAACATTAAATAAGGATTATTTGAAATTATTTTATCAGGATCACAAAGAAGAAGTAAAACTATATAAAGGCTATTTATTAAAAGCGATAGATGGAAGTGATTTTGAAAATACCAAATACGAAAAAATCTAAAAAAGGATATGGAACAGTAGGAACAAAAGTAACAGATAAAGCTAATACAATAATAAGAGCAACAGTATCAAACTGTTATGATGTATTAAATAAATAGTTCTATTAATGTCATTGTAGCATTTAAAATGGATAGACTTACTCGTAGTATTTTATGGTGTAGAAAAGTTAATGAGAGTTGTAAAAGAAGCAAATTGTGATATACATTGTTTAGCAGATGAATCAAATACTACTACATCAAATGGTAGAATGGTTATGAGAATTATGACAAGTGTATCTCAAAATGAAATAGAAAAATGTTCTGAAAGAACTAAACTAGGAATGGTGGGAGCAATCAAAGCTGGACAGCTACCATATATATAATAGCACCAATCTATTTTAACAATTCAAAAAGCATTTTTAAAGGATTTCAAAGGATTAGCTTTGACACAATACAAGTTGGATTGTCCAACTTGTATTGTGTTACTATCTTGTCTAAAAAGCTTGTTTAATGAAAAAATTTAAAATATGTTATAGAAATATAGTACCTATTAAATAAGTGTTATAATAACTATGGAGATGGTTTTATGAATTTTCATTGCTTAAATAAAATGATTGAATATATTGAAAATAATCTTGATAATAAAATTGATTTTAATGAATTAAGCAAAATAACTCATACCAATTTATTTATTCTTGAGAGAATTTTTATGTTTTTAACTGATATGACAATTACTGAATATATCAAAAAAAGAAGATTAAGTAAAGCGTTCGAAGAAATAAGAAACACAAATGATAAGATAATTGATATTGCTTTTAAATATCAGTATAATTCTGCTTCTTCTTTTAATAGAGCATTTAAACAATTATTTAGTATAACACCTACTGAATGCAAAAACGGTATTGGTAATTATAAAATAATACCAATAGAATATTTTGAGGTTAACAAAGAAAAATATAGTTTTGATTATGAGATAAAAAAGTTAAGTTCTATACATATATATTGCCATCATATTACAGCAAAAAATCATTCTGAATTATTATATAAAATTAAACGGTTATATCAAGAAGTTAAAACTAATGGGACATATAATGCATTTAACGAGAATGGAATGTATGGAATATTTTCAAAAGATGAAAATTCATCCTATCATTATTATTTAGGAACTACAAAATATTTTCCCAATTTGGAAAAATATGAAATTAAGGGAAATAAATATGTTGAATTTGAATTTATATCAAGAGAACAAAGTGAAATAGTAGCTTTTGAAGAAAAAATTAACAAGCAATGGATACCTTCAACAAATTATAATATTAAGAGTAAACTTAAAATTGAATTATATAAGGATAATAATTGTTTTATATATTTACCAATAAAATAACCTTAACAAATTTAATATGTAAAATGTAAAGAAATACACTTAGAACCATTTTATAATTATATGGGTGAAGTGTATGTTTACAAGAAATATTAAAATTACAAAAGATTATTTTTCTTTAGTAAAATCTAGAAAAAAATATTTAATAACATTTATAATTATTGATTTAATCAATGTTTTAATAAGCCTATTAGTACCATATTTTATATCGCTAATAGTACAAAATGTAACTAATAGCTTATACGATACAGCATTTATTTTTGTTATATTGTTAGGTATAACTTATCTATTTAATAAAGTCGGTTCCTATTGCATTAGTTGGTGCTATGCTAGTTTTTTTAAAGAAGCTTATGTAGAAGTACATAGATTATTAGTAAATAGTATATATAATTTTGATGAAGAATATTCTAAAAAAATTTCAATTGGAAAAATTATAAATTCTTCAAACACAGATATTATTAATATTGCTGAAATACCTTCTTTTATAATTGAATTATCTATTGAATTAATTAAATTATTAGTTATATATTTTGTATTTGCTAAACAAAGCATTTTAATAGCTCTATATATAATTATAATAGATTTAATATATTATAATTTTGCAAAAAAATGTAACAGAAAAAATAATTTCTATTTACAAAAACAAAGAAATTATGCTGATAAAATAACAGGAATGTTATCTCAAATTTTAACAGGACTTAAAGATATTAAAAGTTTTGGTATTGGAGATAAATTGAATAATAAATTAGATAGTTATAGAAAAAAATGGCAAAAAAGTTATTTTTTAAAAAGAAAATACTTTTTTACAAGAAAGACTTTGATAGGCTTAATAATTGATTTTGGGAAATTAGTGTTATATTTTATTTTGATAATTCTTCTTATGAACAATAAGATAGAAATAGCAATGTTCTTATTATTAATTTCTTATTATGATAAAGCCAAAAAATCAATTAATGACATAATGGAATTTGATGTATCAATTATGGAAGAATCAGTTTCATTGTATAGAATAAACGAAATTATTAACTATGGAAATAATGCCTTAAAATTAGATGGCATAATTTATAACGATAATATTATTGGACTTGTTGAGTTTAAAAACGTATCTTTTAAATATAATCAACTTCCAATATTAAAAAACGTTTCTTTTGTAGCTAAACCTAATCAAGTTACAACAATTGTTGGTAAAACAGGAACTGGAAAAACTACAATATTTAATTTACTTTTAAGGATGTATAAAGTAGATAGTGGTAAAATTTTTATAGATAATTTAAATATATATGATTATTCTAAAAATGTTTACAATTCAAATATTAGTATTGTAAATCAAAAAACTTTTATTTTTAATATGAGTATAAGAGCTAATTTATCACTAATTGAGTCAAATAAGAAAAGACAAATTGATGCTTGTAAAAGAGTTGGAATACATGATTTTATAATGTCTTTACCAGATGGTTATAACACAATTCTAAAAGAAGATGCAACAAATATAAGTGGAGGACAAAAACAGTTATTATCCTTAGCTAGAGCACTTCTTACAACATCAGAAATATTACTTCTTGATGAAGTGACATCATCATTAGATCCAAATACAACGAATAAAATTATAAAGTTATTAGATGATTTAAAAACAGACCATACACTTATCGTTATTACTCATAATAAAGATCTAATGAAAGTAGCAGACAAAATTATTGTATTAAATAATGGTAAAATTGAATGTACTGGCAAGCATGAAAAATTATTAAAGGATAATGATATTTATAGACGACTATATAATAAATAAAATCCTTATTTAATAATAGCATTTTTAAATAGATGCTATTATGTACGTGGTAGACACATTCCAAATCGAACACCTCTAGGATTTAAAAGAGATAATAAAAAGTTAGTCATTGATCCAATTAACAAAGATATTGTAGTAAGAGTTTTTGACCTATATTTAGAAGGAAAAAGTCATCAAACGATTGCTAATATCTATAATCAAGAAAAGGTGCTAGGAAAAACAAATTGGTATAAGTCCACTATTCAAAAGATACTATCAAATGAATTGTCTAAAGGGGATTTCGTGAATGGTAGGAAAACAAAAAATCCTACTAACTTTGAAAATGTCGTTGAACCTATTGTATCTAAAGAAAAATGGAATAATTGCCAATCACAAAAACAAAGAAATGCTAGACATTATGAAAGAACAACAACTTATCTTTTTACAAATAATTAAAATGTTCTAATTGTGGTTGTTTTCTAGGTGGAAAAGCAACTACAAAACCAAATGGCAAGTAATAGATAAGGTCCTATCTTTCATATTACGTAAGTTGAATTTAACATTGGATCAATTTAAGAAAAAGATGAATATTTATTTTTTAATAATAACAAAAGGTAAAAAAGGAGCTACCATTATTTTTGCTAATAACGTATACGATTATGAAGTAATACCACTTAAAGAAAAAGAAACTAATGGATGTGGAGATATATTTTTTGTAACGTTTATTAGTGAAATTATAAAGAAAGAAAAGATAACAAAAATAGATATAGATGAAATTTTTGAATTAGCTCAAAAAAATGTAGCAACAGTTCTTAATAATATTGGTGCTCGAAATCATATAGTTAAAAATGAAATAATTAAAAAAAATGAAAAGTGTATTTGTGAAGACTTTTCTGTAATTGTATAATTTATAAAATAATGAGATTAATAGTGGTTTCTTTTGGAATAATTATTTTTTAACGAGCTTTTATTTGATTTTTTCCTCATTTTAAATCTTTTTATAAAATAGCATCGTTTTTTATTAGTTTATATTTAAGAAAAAAATGATCTAAAATATGATAAAATTAAAGTAAGCTAACTATGTAAGGAGGGAATACCTTTTGAAATTATTATATGCAACAACCAATAATTCAAAAATATACAATATGCGAAGAAGATTACAAGGATTGCCTATTGAACTCATAACGCCTAAAGAATTAGGGATTAAAATAGAAGTAATAGAGGATGGAAAAACAGCAACTGAAAATGCCATAAAAAAAGCAAAAGCATATTATCAAGCAACAAATATGCCAACTATTGCTGGGGATTCAGGTTTATATATAGAAAATATTCCAGAAGAGAAACAACCAGGATTATTTGTAAGACGTGTGAAAGGTAAAGAATTGTCTGATGACGAAATGATAGACTACTATAAAGCACTAATAGAATCGATTGGTGGAAAAAGCATAGGTTATTACATAACTGGACTCGCAATGATGACAGAAGATGGATTAAAGACTGTTGAAATAAGTGAAGATAAATTTATATTGTCCTCTAAAACATCGAATAACAAGCATAGAGGTAATCCATTAGATGTTATTACAATAGATCCAGTCACAAAAAAGTATTATACAGATATGACAGATGATGAATTTAAAAATTTAGGACATATTTTTGATAAAGAATGTGTGAAATTTATTAAATATAATTTATTCTATACTAGAAAGACAATCAAAAAGGATTAATTATTTTTGAGGCAAGTATCTACCGAGGTGAATTTTGGTAAAGACGATTATTTAGAATATATTAATGTATTAAAAAATTATTGCCGTAACAATGCAGTTTATGCTCTAGCACCTGTACAAATAGGTATCCCAAAAAGAATGATTTATATACGAAACACAACTATTGATATGAATAAAAATAGAAATAAGGCTTATGATGAAGAAATTGTTCTTATTAATCCAAAGATTTTAAACCAAAAAGGGCATACTAGATTTCTTGAAAGATGTGCAAGTTGTCTTGATTATGTTGGAATAGTAGATCGTCCCTATGAAGTTGAAATAGAATATTATACAATAGATGGTTTGAAAGTTCACGAAACATATGAAGGTTTTAAAGCAACAATTTTTAGTCATGAATTTGACCATTTAAATGGAATTTTACATATAGATAGAGCTCTAGATGTAACAGAAATGACTTGGGAAGAAACAAAAAAACAAAGAGAAAAACGCCCTTATGAAATTTTGTCAAAAAATGATGAATACAAATTAGTAAAAAAATTAAAAATGGAGGAATAAATAGAAGATGAAAAATAAAAGATGTCAAAGTTGTGGTATGCCAATAACTTCAAATGAACAATTAGGAATAAATAAAGATGGGAGCATCAATAATGATTATTGCCAATATTGTTTTGAATCAGGAGAATTCATAGACAAAATATCCATGGAAGACTACATTGATAAATGTTCAGAATACGGGGATCAAGTAGGGATGACAAAAGAAGAGATGAAAGAATACTGTAAAAATCTCTTTTCCTACTTTAAAAAGATGGAAATGCACTTGTACCCATGAATGTGCGACTGGTTCTAACCCAAATTGTACTTGTCAGAATCCTGAATGCCACTGTAAAGAAAAATAGTTTTTTTAGCAAAAGTCAATATTAGGAGTGAAGAGTCAATGAAAAATTATTATCTTAAACGCTTGAAGTTTAAACTTAAAATTTTAGAAACAAACTTTCTAATAAATGATTATGCACTTCTTATCTTACTCTTTTTTATCATTTATAATTTTGTTTTTAAAAATTTAAAAATAGATGGAGGGCTCTATCAACTATTTATGATAGGATTAATTCTAATCAATGCCAAAATATTAATTCAAAATAGAAACAAAATCAAATATAAAAATTTGGTCATTCTGGTTTTTCTTTTCCTAGCTTTCTTTTCTAAGAATAGCCTCCAATGTCTCTTCGATATTTCTAATATCATAATTTTGTGTAGCCTAGGTTTTAAAGACAGTTTAGTTACAAAAATAATTTCAATAGTTATAATTCTAGTCCTTTTTCTATTTTTACTCCCTTTAACATTCCTATTTTTATTAATTTTTGGAATAAATTTAAATGAAGAAAGCGACAGAAAAGACATTTATAAAGATCAACACTATTATTGTCAAAATCATTACGAAGTGTATACGTATTCATTAGGAGCCATGGATTCTTTTCATTATAGTATTGGTAAATATTATGAAATTTTAAATATGAATGGTATACTCTATATTTCTTATCATGAAAGAAATGAGGTATCAAAAGAAAAATACGAGCATTATTTAAAGAATCATGAATGCAAGCTAGTAGAAAAATTTTATTAAAAAGCAATACGAGAATAATTAAAATAAAACACAAAATCATAGAAGGTTTGTGTTTTTTTAAATAGGAATTGACAATTGAATAAGTATTCAATTATAATTGGGATAGTTGAAACCTAATTCAACTAAATGCATAACTTATAATGGAGGTTTTTTATGTCTAGAAATGAATTTTCTTGTGATTGCAACGTCATTCATCAAGAAGCGGTGGATGAAGTATTAAAAAAATTGCCAAACGAGAATACATTTAATCACTTAGCGGATTTATTTAAGTTAATTGGAGACACAACCCGATGTCGAATTCTTTTTGCTTTAGATCAAAAAGAAATGTGTGTTTGTGATTTAGCAAACGTACTAAATATGACCAAATCGTCAATCTCTCACCAATTAGCCGTCTTGCGAAGGAGTGGTGTGGTCCGATGTCGAAAAAATGGAAAAGAAATCTATTACACCTTAGACGATAGTCACATCGTTAAATTATTTGAAATTGGCTTAGAACATATAAATCATAAAAATTAAAGAAAGGAATCAAAATGAAAAAATATCAATTTAAAATAATAAATTTAGATTGTGCAAATTGTGCCAATAAATTAGAAAGAATTTTAGAGAAAATAGAGTTAATAGAAAACGTTAGCATTAGTTTTATCACTCAAAAACTCACCTTTGAATGTCAAGAAAGCGATAAAGAAAAAGCGCTTGAAACCATTAGAAAAAAAATCAAAAAAGAAGAACCTGATTTAAAAATAGAGGAGGTCTAAAATAATGAACCGAAAACAAAAAAAGCAATGGATAAAACTCATCCTTTCCCTTTTTTTATGCCTTCTGTCTTTTTTTATAAAGTTTGAAACAAAAAAAATAAATAATGGTTTGTTAATCTTAGCCTATGGTATAGTGGGAATAGACATCGTATTAAAAGCCATTCGAAACCTTTTTAAAGGCAAAATGTTAGATGAAAACTTCTTGATGACAATTGCAACACTCGGCGCATTTGGAATCGGAGAATTTCCTGAAGCGGTGGCGGTCATGCTGTTCTATCAAATTGGAGAACTGTTTCAAAGCTATGCTGTAGATAAATCAAGAAAATCAATTTCAGATTTGATGGAAATTAGGCCTGATTATGCAAACGTATATCGTAAAGGAAAAATACTAAAAGTAGACCCTGATGAAGTAAAAATAGACGAGATAATTTTTGTAAAACCTGGAGAAAAAATTCCTTTAGATGGAAGAGTAATAGAAGGTGAGTCCATGCTGGATACAAAAGCGTTAACTGGAGAAGCGGTGCCTAGAAAAGTAACCGTAGAAGACGAAGTATTAAGTGGATGCATCAACAATACGAGTAGTTTGAAGATAAAAGTAACAAAAGAATTTGGCGAATCCACAGTAAAAAAGATTTTAGATTTAGTTGAAAATGCCAGTAGTAGAAAATCAGTTGCAGAAAACTTTATCAGTAAATTTGCTAGAATCTATACTCCAGTGGTGGTAATAATCGCTTTGTTGCTTATGCTCCTTCCAAACCTTATTTTAAAAGACGCACAATTTAGTGACTGGTTCTATCGTGCTTTATCCTTTTTAGTTGTTTCTTGTCCTTGTGCTTTAGTCATTTCTATTCCTTTAGCTTTCTTTTTAGGTATCGGAGCCGCCTCTAAAATGGGTGTATTAATAAAAGGAAGCAATTATTTAGAAGCGCTTGCTAAGACAGAGATTATAGCCTGTGATAAAACAGGAACGTTAACAGAAGGCGTATTTAAAGTGCAAAAAATCGAATCTTCTGGGTATTCTAAAAAAGAAGTCTTAAAAATGGCCGCTCTAGCAGAAAGCTTTTCCAATCATCCCATTTCACACTCATTAAAACAAGCTTATGGTAAAAAAATGAACAAAAAAGAAGTGACAAAAACTCAAGAAATAGCGGGTCAAGGGGTTTTAGCCATTGTAGAAGGCCAAACCGTTTTAGTTGGAAATGAAAAATTGATGAACAAATATAAGATAAATTTTGAAAAAAGTGAAGAAGAAGGGACCCTTGTTTATGTGGCAAAAAATAATGAATGGATAGGGACCCTAGTCATTAGTGATAAAATTAAAGATGACGCTTACAAAGCCATCCAACGCTTTAAAAAAAATCGAGTAAAAAAAATAGTTATGCTTACAGGAGACCGTGAAAAAGCAAGTGCTTACGTTGCTAAGACTCTCAATTTAGACGAATACCATACTGAACTCTTACCTCAAGAAAAATGCGAATGGATAGAAAAATTAATAACCGAGAAAACAGAAAATAAAAAAGTCATCTTTGTGGGGGATGGAATCAATGATGCACCTGTATTAGCTTTAGCAGACATTGGCATCTCGATGGGTGGTCTTGGAAGTGATGCCGCCATTGAAGCTTCTGACATCGTTATTATGACCGATGAACCTTCAAAAATTGCTTCTTCGATTCAAATTTCCAAAAAAACCATGAGAATTGTAAAACAAAATAGTTTCTTCGCTATAGCCATAAAAATAGGTGTGCTACTATTAAGTGCTTTAGGGTTAACAAGTATGTGGGCTTCGGTTTTTGCAGATGTCGGCGTATCCATTCTTGCCATCCTAAACGCCTTAAGACTCTTAGACGTTAAAAAAATTTCTTAAGGAGGCAAAAAAATGAAAAAAATAGTTCTTTCCATTGGGGGCATGACTTGTAGTGCTTGCTCTAGTGGACTTGAAAAATACCTAACCAAAAAAGAAGGCATAAAAAAGGCAACCGTCAATTTAGTTCTTTCTATCGCTTCCATTGAATACGAAGGATTAAATAAAAAAGAAATTGAGCGATTTATTAAAGAAGCAGGTTTTATCAGTTTAGGAGAATTTAAAAAAATAGAAGATAAAGAAAGCCAATCCTCGGATAAAACAAAATTAATTCTTTTAGGAGGACTAATTATACTTCTAATGTACAGTTCAATGCACCACTTACTTTTTTTACCCCAAATACCTTACATAAATAGAAATCATCCCATTCTTTTATCGACGATGATGTTTTCCATCACCCTTCTTTTTTTAATCTATGGACGAGACATTTTAAAAAGTGGAATTAAAAATTTAATTCATAGAATGCCAAACATGGACACTCTTGTTATGCTAAGTGTCTTAACTAGCTTTTTTTATAGTTTAGAAGGCTACTTAAAACTATTAAATGGCACCCACATCAATCTAGAAAATCTTTATTTTGAGTCCACCTGTATGATTCTCTATTTCATTAAACTAGGTCGATTCATTGAACATAAAAGTCAAGATAAAACCAAAGAGGCAATAAAAAAACTTGTTCAAATTACACCTCAACAAGCCATTTTAAAACTAAAAAATCAAGAAAAAAACGTCCCCATCGATGAAGTAAAAATAAATGATCTTCTTTTAGCTCGAGCAGGAGACAAAATTGCCGTCGATGGTGAAGTAGTAAAAGGTAAAACTTATGTAGACGAAAGTTTTATCACTGGTGAAAGTCTACCTGTATTAAAAAAAGAAAAAAGTCCAGTTATAGCTGGCTCCATCATTTACGATGGTTACATTGAATATAAAGCTAAGAAAATAGGGCGTGATTCGACGATTTCCCACATTGTAGAATTGGTTGTTGAAGCCACAAATAGTAAAAATAAAATAGCTAAACTAGCGGATAAATTAAGTGGTTATTTCGTCCCTACGATTCTATTTCTAGCGTTAGCTCTTTTCCTAATTCAACTTTTGATAGGTTACCCTTTTGAAGAAGCTTTAATCAATATGGTAACCATGCTAGTTGTAGCGTGTCCTTGTGCTTTAGGTCTAGCTGTTCCTTTAGTTGTTGTCGTAAGTAATGGCCATTGTGCTGAAAAAGGTCTATTCGTACGAAACAGTGAAACTTTAGAAAAAGCAAAAGAAATCGATACTGTAGTCTTTGATAAAACAGGAACATTAACTTATGGAAAATTAAAGCGATTTAAAACCTTTAACTATTCTAACAAAACAGAAGAAGAACTATTAAATTTAGTAGCAAACATAGAATACTATTCCAATCATCCCATTGCCACCGCTTTTAAAATAACCAAAAAAGTAGAAGTAAAAGACATCCAAACATTAACTGGGATAGGAATCGTAGGCAAAATCGATCAAAAAAAGATTTACTTAGGAAATGAAAAACTACTAAAAAAATTAAACCTTGCCCCTAACGAAAACAAAGATTATGAATTTTTAGTAGAAAAGGGGTGTAGTATCCTTTATGTTGTAGAAGAAAAACAAATTCTTGGTCTCATTGGTGTTCGAGACGTCATAAGGCCTCATATTAAAAAGACCATTCAAGCATTTAAAGAAAATAAAATTGAAGTCATCATGCTTACAGGAGATAATGAAAGAACCGCAAAGCAAATTGCTAACGAAGTTGGCATTACTAACGTCATAGCAAATGTTCTTCCCAATGAAAAAAGTCAGCAAATTGATCAATTAATTAAAGAAGGAAAAAAAGTATTGATGGTAGGAGATGGCATCAACGATGCTCCCGCTTTAGTAAAAGCAACCATTGGTGTCAGTATAAATGATGGCACCGATGTAGCAATGGATGCATCAAGTGTGATTTTAATGAACAACAATCTAAGTAACCTATTAGATTTAATCAAAATTAGCAAACGTTCTTATAAAATCATTAAACAAAATCTTTTTTGGGCATTCTTTTATAACCTTTGTATGCTACCAATAGCCTCTGGTTTTTTTAAGAAGTATGGCTTAATGATGACGCCAATGTTTGGAAGCCTCGCCATGACCTTAAGTAGTCTAACCGTTGTATTTAATTCGTTAAAATTAGAAAGAAGGAAAAAATGAAAACAGTTGAATTATCCATCGAAGGAATGAAATGTATGGGCTGTGTAACGCGTATTAAAAATGTATTAAATAACCTAAAAGGAATTCATTCGTACGACTTAACCTTAGAAGAGAAAAAAATTATTTTAAACTTTAAAAAAGAGAAAGCTTTACTAAAAGCCATCGAAGCCATTGAAAATTTAGGTTTTAAAATTATAAAATAACGTTGCTTTTTAGAAAAAATGCGTTAAAATAAAGCAAACAGGTGAGAAAAATGAAGAAAGGCATTATTATTTATAAACAGAGTTTAAGAGTTGATTGTCAAGATTATTAAGTAAAAAAAGAAAAAAGAAAGAGTGATTAAAACAAATACAATTATTGATGAATTAAAAGAATTAAACGGGCCCTTTTTAGAAAATGATACAAATGGGATAAAAATAAACAATCAAGACTATCTTTTAAAAAAAGGGAGCATGCCCATTCTTTTATCCGCTCCTCATGCGGTGAAACAATATAGAGAAGACAAAATCAAAAAAAGCGATTATTTAACAGGAGCGCTTGCCATTTATTTAGCTCAAAAATGCAACGCTTCTTATCTAGTAAGAATTTTTAATAATTTTGAAGATCCCAATTACCCCATAGGAAAAACCTTACCTTCTATTGAAAGTCATTATTTAAAAGTGTTAAAACAATTTCTTCAAGAACAAAAAACTTTTTTAGTGGTTGATCTTCATGGGTGCAGTGATACTAAAAAATACGATTGTAGTCTATGGAGAGACGAAAATCATCCTTGTGATCGAAAAATAATCCAAATTTTTGAAAAGAACTTTATGAGCCAAAACCTTTCATTTGATTTAGGAAGCGAGTACTTAGGAGGGCAAGTTACCAGACAAAGTGCCCAATTAACCTATGCGTTTCAACTTGAAGTAAAAAGAAAAATAAGAACCTTAACTTTAGAAAATCAAAACCTCTATGCCTTTTTAGAAAGCATGGAACAGTCGCTTTACGAAACCTACGAATACGCATTGAAATTGGAAAAAGGACAGAGAAATTTAATAAGCTAGTGAAAAACTGGCTTTTTTTTAGAAAATAGTGTATCTTTATTTAAAGAAGTGAAAAACAATGAAGAAAATAACTCAAGAATTATTAACATGGTATGAAGAAAATAAAAGAGACCTTCCATGGCGTCATACAAAAAATCCTTATTACATTTGGATTAGTGAGATTATGCTCCAACAAACTCAAGTTGAAACAGTAAAAGAATACTATCAAAGATTTATAAAAAAACTTCCTACACTAGAAAAGTTAGCCAATATTTCTCAAGATGAATTATTAAAACTATGGGAGGGCCTTGGCTACTACAGTCGTGTACGCAACATGCAAAAAACAGCTCAACTTTTAATAAAAAACCAAAAAAAAACGTTACCCAACACAAAAGAAGCTTTAATGAAACTTCCTGGAATCGGAGATTATACCGCTGGAGCCATTTTATCCATTGCCTTTGATCAACCGTCTATGGCTATTGATGGAAACGTCTATCGAATTCTTGGCCGAGTGTATCGAATCCATGAACCCATTAATAAAAAAGCCACATATAAAAAATACGAGGAAAAAATGACCTCTTTATTACCCAACACAAAATCAAGTGCCTTTACGCAAAGTTTTATGGATTTAGGAAGTTTAATTTGTACACCCAAAAATCCAAAATGTGAAAAGTGTCCTTTAAGTAAAGAATGTGAAGCCAAAAAACATCAAGAACAAGAACAGTATCCAGTAAAAGAAAAAAAAATAAGCAAAAAAATAGAAGAAAGAAGTGTTTTTCTACTCATTTATAAAAATAAAATAGCAATTCAAAAAAGGGAAGAAAAAGGGTTACTCGCTGCCCTTTATGAATTTCCCAATACTTTAAAAAAGCCAACGATAATTGACATCGAAAACGATTTAATCGAAAGAAACATACCTTTTAAAAACGTTACACAAATCGGAGAGGCCAAGCATATTTTTTCACATAAAATCTGGTTCATGAAAGGATTTTCTATCGAATTATTAAATCCAATAGAAAAGTTTTTATGGGTCACAAAAGAAGAATTAAAATCAACTTATCCTCTACCTAATGCCTTTGACTATTTTTATGATTTTTATATCAATCATTAAAGATAAAAGAGACCAAACTGGATAAAAAGAGTTGATGAAAAAAATTTCTATGTTATAATTATTTTTCGTGAAGAATAATTTATAGAATGAAGGAGAAAAAATAATGCAAAGAGAAGAAAAATTAAGAAATTTTTATAGAGAAATAAAAAATCTTACTGAAAAAAACCCAGAAAAGAGTAAAAAAGCATTTTTGAAAATGATTTTTACATTATTCCTAGGTGAAAAATTCCATGGACAAGAAGAATCAATCTATGACAACCTATTAGTAGAAAACTTAACCTACAATGAATATAAAAAACAAGGTTTTAGTACTGAAGCATTGATGCCTTTTAGTTTAATTGATAAAAACTATTATCAAGAGTTAAGACAAAAATATAATACTGAAGAACATCGAACATATCAAACAGTCATTATCGATCAATTAGAAAAAGATTTAGCTTTTGATGAAGAGAGTATGATAACTCGTTCACTAAAAGAAATCAATCCAGAAATGGAAGAAATCTTTAAAACAATAAAACAAATAATAAAAGAAGTTCAAGAAAAAGATTCCTTTTCAATGGAAACCATAAACTTATTCGCTTTATCAAGCGCTTACTTTCGCATGTATAAACCTTCACTCGATAAAAAAGAAGTTGAGGAACAAATTCTTAAAAATAAAGTGAATGAATTACTAAATAAGAAAACAGATCTTTCTGAAAATTTAGAGGAAAAAACAAAAATAGAACAGTTTATTTCTGATTTAGAAGGAATGCATCGTTCCTTGGATTATTTTTTAAAAGGCTGTGAAGCAGAAAAGGATAGGGCTCTTAGTCTAACCCAAAATCCACACTCTAATTAGCAGTTTAAAAATAAATAGCAAAAATAGACTCTCCTAAAAATAGAATAAAATAGGAGGAAAAATTTTGGAAAGCATGAATCAATTAAAAAAAGAAATAAACTTATTAAAAGCCCATCTTCTAAATATTGAAAATTATATTGACTTAAAAGTATGTGACTGTTGCGAGTTATTAACACCTGAAGACGCTATGCATTATGTAGGAAATGAAAGAATATGTGAAGAATGTTTAAAAAATGGGTATGGAAAATAGATTTATTTTCGAAAAAAATCATTGATAATAAAGCTCTGATAAGTGAGGAATAAAGGATGAAAGTCAAGCATGAATTACCACCTATTTATAATGAGAATTCAAAAGTATTAATCTTAGGTTCCCTTCCATCTGTAAAATCGAGAGAAGAAAAATTTTATTATGCGCATCCTAAAAATCGTTTTTGGAAAACCTTAAGTAGAGTCTTTGATGAAGAAATAGGAAGGACGATAGAAGAGAAGAAAGCTTTTTTATACAAAAATCATATTGCTTTATTTGATGTCATTAAAAGTTGTGAAATAAAAAACTCATCAGACACTTCAATAAAAAAGGTCATACCTAATAATTTAAACCCAATTATAAAACAAAGCCAAATTAAAACTGTTTTTACAACAGGAAAAAAAGCTTATGATTTATATCAAAAATATTGTTATCCTAAAACAAAAATAGAAGCCATTTACTTGCCCAGTACGTCACCCGCCAATTGCCCTAAAAACATTGAAAATACGTTAATTGACAGTTACAAACAAATAAAAGAGAAAATAGAATAAGAAATGAAAATATATTCAAAAATCATTTATTTGTCAACCGTTTAAAAATGATAATGACTTTTAGCTATAGAATTTACATGAACTAGGTAAAAAAATAGGCGTTATTATTTATTACAAGCACATCGAAATTAAAAAAAGACCTCATAATTAAGAAAGACTAAAATAAAGAATGGAATTTCTTTTTTTTTGACCATACTAAGAATGGTGATGATTATGAAAAAAGAAAGTTTATGGGAACACGACTTAAAAAAAGAGAAAATAAAAGAATTAAATAGAGATTTAGAAACCGACATTTTAATTATTGGAGGAGGGATAACAGGTTTATCTATTGCCTACGAATTAAAAGAAATGAATCAAAAAATAACGCTTGTTGAAGCATCGCTGGTAGGAATGGGTGTAACCAAAAATACAACAGGAAAAATAAACTACTTACAAGAAACAATTTATGGAGACTTAATTCAAAAATATTCATTAGATAAGGCCAAAAAATATTTAAATGGCGAGTTACGCGCGATAGAAGAGATTACAAGAATCATTAAAAAAGAAAAAATAGAGTGCAACTTAGAAAAAGTAGAGTCCTTTGTATTTACGAATGAAGAAAAAGAAATGGCCAAATTAAAACAAGAAAAAAAGATATTAGAAAATTTTGGAATAAAAGTGAAAGAACATACAAATCAATTCAAGTATGCCATCTCAGTAGAAAACACCTATGTTTTTCATCCTTTAAAATACCTTTATGCCTTAAAAAAAATCCTTGAAAAAAAGAACATTGAAATCTATGAAAATACAAAAATAGTAGAAGTAAAAAAAGAAAAAGAATTCTTTATTTGTTTAACAGAAAAATATAAAATAAAAGCCAAAAAAGTTATTTTAGCGTGTCATTATCCCTTTTTTACCCTCCCATTTTTAATGCCATTAAAAGCGACTACTGAAAAATCTTACATCGCCGCATTAGAAGAAGATAAAATAGACGCAAAAACTTACATTACAAGTAAAAATCCCTGTACCTCTATTCGTTATCATCAAGATAAAGAAAAATACTTAATTTATTTAAGAAATTCTCATAACATTTCTAATCATTTAAATGAAAAGGAAAACTTTAAAAAATTATTAAATGAAATGCCAGAAAAAAAAGTGAAATTTCTATGGAGTAACGATGATTTAATTACCTTTGATAAAATGCCCTACATCGGTAAAATAAAAAAAGAAGAAGACCATTTACTCCTTGCAACAGGTTTTAATACATGGGGCATGACCAATGGCGTTCTTTCAGGTTTAATCATCAAAGACATCCTTTTAAATAAAGAAAATGAGTGGATAGAATTAATGAATCCTTTAAGAACCAATGGGCTTAATAATATCAAAGAATACACAAAAAATACCTTCTATTCTTTAAAAAGTTTTATTGGAAATAAAATAATAAAAAATAAAGATTGGTATGAAAATGTCGTTTATACCAAAATAGAGGGTAAAAATGTTGCCATTTACAATGATGGTCAAAAAAAATATAGAGTATATAGCACCTGTCCTCATTTAGGATGTACCTTAATTTTTAATGAAGTTGAAAAAACTTGGGATTGTCCATGTCATGCCTCTCGTTTTTCTTTAGAAGGAAAATGCATAAAGGGACCAAGTCGATATAACATTACGTATAAAGAAAAATAAAAAAATAGTCACGAGCTCTCTTTTATGATAAAATAAAATAAAGTGGAGGGTTTATGGAAAAATTAGAAAAAATAGAACAACAACTAAAAGAAATTGAAAACAGTCTAGGACAGGCTAAAAACGAAGAACTAAAAGGATTAGAAATTCAAGTTGATAAAAAAATAAAAGAATTAATTGGATTAAAAAATTATTATCAAAAGCAACAAAATGTGGATTTAATGCCTTTAAGACAAAGATTAAAAGACGCAAAGAAGCTGAAAAGCGCAATTGAAAAACAATTAGAAGATAAAAAAGAATGGTCTAAAAAAGAAAATTCAAAAATAAATAAAGAAAAATACGTACGTCCAGAAGAACAAAAAATAAAAGAAATACTTGCTTTAGAAATAAGTCGTGAGGAAAAAGTAAGAGTACTTGAAAAAGAAATAGTAAAAGTGGATGTACACATAAGTAAATTACAAGAAGAAAAAAACAATTTAATGCAAAATAAAGAGAATAAAAAGGAAAGCAGTACTAAAAATAAAAAAGACAGATTAGAACAAAAAAAACAACAAATTAAAGGTAAAGAACAAGGCACTAAAAAAGAGAAAAAAATTCAAATTTCTCATGGTTCTAAAAATGAGCAAGCCTTAAATCAGCGAATAAAAGAAATAAAAACAGAAATTCAATATCAAAAAAATGTGTTACAAATTTATAAAACGTTATTAACACAATTAAAAAATAAAACGAAAAAAAGACAAGTCAATACAAATAAAAAAGAAATAAAACTAAACGAAGAAGAAAATAAATATTATTATTTAATTTTAATGGCTTTATTACAAGACGATAAAAATTATTTTTTCATTAAAAGAATCGTTGAAAGCAATGAAAAATTTATAAATGCACGTTTAAACAATCAACCGATTATTTTTGAACTTCTAGATCGTTACATTAAAAATTTAAAATTAGAGTTAAGAAACCAAAAATTAGTCCATGAAAATCCTAAATTCTTTTATGAATTATTAAAGCTATTTAAAAAAAGTCCTGATTTAGAACTTACGAAAGATGAAGAAGAATATTTTAAATCTAGAATTAAAGAACTTACAGACTATTTAAAAGACAAAGGATATAGTACTGGTAATAAAATTAGGGCTGAATTGGCTTCTTTAGAAGAAGAAAAACCAATTATAAAGTATATTTTAACCAAAAATTATCAAGAAATAATGAGTACTTATGCCAAAAATAGTAAAAGAGCGAATTTAACTCGGGAATACTTAGAAAAAGTAGCTTTGGCAGTTCAGCAATTTATAGAAAATTTTGGAGAACAAACGTATCCTTTAAATTGGTTTATTGCTAAACAATTAAACATTAAAGTAAGTGATATTCAAAACAGTGAAATTATTATGGACACCATTGCTTTAGAAAACACCAAGTACGCTTTTAGTTTTGGTTTTAATA
The DNA here is from genome assembly GCA_948466395.1 of uncultured Mycoplasmatota bacterium. GTDB lineage: Bacteria > Bacillota_I > Bacilli_A > RF39 > UBA660 > MGBC108787. Next base: position 7,691 of record CAOKAG010000007.1, on the reverse strand, counting down.
AAAATTATGATACTTATTTAAGAGTGCATGTAGTAGATACTTCTATTTTAAATGGAGACTTTGCCTTAAATGAAATGAAAGAACAATCTCCCCATACATCTAAAATGCTAAGTAAAAAACTAAAATTCAAAAAAGGAAACACTTATCCAGTTATTACCTATCAAGTAAAAATATTAGAAAATGGTCAGGTAGAAAATCCTAAAATATTTGAAAGTACAATTAAAATTGATCAAGTTATTACAAATGCTCAACTTGTTGATTACCGAGAAGACAGCTATTTAAAAAATTTTTACAAGTACACTAAATTTTTAGCAAGATTTTATGAAATAAATATAAACAAAGTGGATAATAAAGAACTTGAAAACGTTTATGATAAACTATTAAACTTTATACTAAAACATTACGTTGATAAAAATAATTTGAATGCTTTTTACAAAACTGAAATCGAATTTACCTCAGAAGAAATTTATAAACTTCATTACTCGATTTGTGCTTATCTATCTAAATTATCAAAGAAAGAATCAGATACAATCAATAGACAATTGAAGAATTTAAAAGCCAGTTGCTATTTTGGAACAGAAATTCTAGAAGAAAGTGAAATCATAATCGATACGAGAAATTATCTTGGTTATTTAAATTTATCTATATTAAAAGACAGTTTACATGGTCTTTGTAATGGCTCTCGTTATCAAGAAGACCTTAAAGTTTTCGAAGAATGTGCGCAAACATTAAATCAAGGTGAATTTTTTCTTGATTATCGAAATCAAGAAAGATTGATACGCCTTGCTAAAATAACCGAAATAAATAGAAAAAAAGCGGGACAAGTTCAACAAGATTAATCGCTTTTTTAATAGGAGAGAAAATGAAAGTATTAAGCTTAATAGAGCCTTATGCCACTTTAATAGTTGAAAAAAAGAAGAAAATAGAAACAAGAAGTTGGAAAACAAATTATCGAGGAGAGTTGTATATTCATGCCAGTCTTACTAAAATGGCTAAAGAAGATAAAGAAAATAAAAATTTAATGGGCTTAATAGATAATAAAAATTTAAACTATGGCGCGATTGTTTGTAAATGTAACTTAAAAGATTGTATTTATATGACAAAGGAATGGGTTAATCAAATAAAAAAAGAAAATCCTCAAGAATACCTTTGTGGAGATTATCAAGAAGGAAGATACGCTTGGATTTTAGAAAACTTAGAACCTTTAAAAGATCCAATACAAGCAAAAGGTCATCTGGGCATTTGGAATTATTTAAATGAATGCCAGTTAATGGATTTAATGGACAACATCGAGTATGGTTGGCTAGATAAAGAAAACAAGAAATGTGTAGAAATGGGTAAAAAATTTTTAGATAACTATCGTTTAGCCTCTCCGAAGGAAGTGTTGCAAAATAAAGTAGGGATTTGTTGGGATCAAGTAGAGCTCGAAAGATATTATTTAAGTAGAACCAATTGGAAGATTAAAACTTTCTGTTTAATCTATAAAGATGGTAATAATGATCCAACACACACTTTTATAACATTTGAAAAAAAGAACAAATTTTATTGGTTTGAACATGCGTGGGATAAATGTAGAGGAATGCATGAGTATACGACTTTAAAAAAAATGTTAAAAGACGTAGAACTACAATTTATAAAAATAGAATTAAAGAGTAATGTGATCAAACAAAATTTATTACTATACGAATATAGAAAACCTAAAAGCCATTTAAATTGTCAGGAATTTTATGATTTTTGTCAAAAAGGGAAACTCATGAATTTAGAGTAAATAAAAAACAACTTAATAATGAAAAGAATATAAAAATAATATATAATACAAATAGGTGATTTTTATGCGTATTAGCAATTCTTGGGAAGAGTACGAATGTTTAGATGCCGGAAATGGTGAAAAATTAGAAAGATATGGTCACTATATTTTAAGAAGACCCGATCCTCAAGCCATGTGGAACGTTCTTGATTATTCAAATTGGCAAGACGTCGATGGCTTTTATCATAGAAGTAGTGAAGGAGGAGGGCATTGGGAATTTAAACGTAAAATACCTGAATTTTGGACCATTAATTACAAACATTTAACCTTTAAAATTAGCCCCACTAACTTTAAACATACGGGAATCTTTCCTGAGCAAGCGACCAATTGGGATTTTATTATGGAAAAAATAAAATCATCAGAGCGAGAAATAAAAGTACTGAATTTATTTGCTTACACAGGTTGTGCCTCAATGGCCGCAGCGAGTAGTGGAGCGAAAGTAGTTCAAGTTGATGCGTCTAAAGGAATGACAGAATGGGCAAAAGAAAACATGAAATTGAGTCACTTAGAAAAACATGAAATTCGTTTTATCGTCGATGATTGCGTGAAATTTGTAAGTCGTGAAATAAGAAGAGGAAACAAATACGATGCGATAATAATGGATCCACCAAGTTATGGACGAGGTCCAAATAAAGAAGTATGGAAATTTGAAAAAAACATTTATTATTTAATCGATTTATGTATGAAAATTTTAAGTGACAAACCTTTATTTTTTTTAATTAATTCTTATACAACAGGCATATCAAGTATTGTTCTAGAAAATATTTTAAAATCGACCATTTTAAAAAAGTACCCAAATGGAAAAGTGGCCTCTGGAGAAATTGGTCTTCCCATTAAAAGAGATAACTTGATACTTCCATGTGGGATTTACGGGTACTTTGAAGAATGATAAACATTATTTATGAAGACAATCATTTATTAGTCGTCGAGAAGCCTATTAATTGTTTAGTACAAGAAGATAATACAAAAGATAAAGACTTATTAACAATTTTAAAACAAGAATTAAAAGAAAAATATCAAAAACCAGGGAACGTATATTTAGGTCTGGTTCACCGTTTAGATCGAATGGTTGGAGGAGTAATGGTTTTTGCGAAGACCAGTAAAGCCGCCAGTCGATTAAGTGAACAAATTAAAAAAAATCAATTTACGAAAACCTACTACGCAGTAGTAGAAGGTACACTAAAACAGAATGGAACATTAATTGATTATTTAGAAAAAGATGAAAAAAGAAGAATCTCTTTTGTATCACCGAACGGAAAAAGAGCGAAACTCAATTATGAAGTGGTTGATAATAAAGAAAATAAAACTCTTGTTAAAATTCATTTAGAAACAGGAAGACATCATCAAATAAGAGTTCAATTCTCACATGCAGGTTATCCTTTATATGGAGATGCTAAATACAATAAACAGGCCAATTTAAAAGACCCAGTGGCTTTATTTGCGAAAGAATTGTCTTTTTATCATCCTATCACTAAAGAGTTATTAACCTTTTCTTTAAATTTACCAAAAAGATTTCCTTTTTCTTTATTCGAATAAAGTTTTTTAATAATGCATAGAATGAATTAGGTGATTGCTATGCAAGTAAAAGTAGATATTCCATATCCTGAAGTCAAAGTAAGTTCAAAAAATATAAAATTGGCAAAAGAGATTCTTTCTTCCTATGCTGGACCCATTAGTGAAGATACAGCTATTCATAACTACATGTTTCAATATCTTATCTTAGAAAACGATGAAATAAAAAATATCTTAAAAGAAATTGCTATTGTTGAAATGCATCATTTAGAAATACTAGGAGAATTAGTAAAAAAACTGGGTTTAACCCCTTTGTATTTAAGCGTCATCAATGATAAAACTAAATGGTTTAGTGGAGAATATGTGACTTACGAAAAAGAATTAAAAAACATTTTACTCGATAACATTCGAAATGAAGAATTAGCCATTAAAAATTATGAAAAAATAATTATTCAAACCGATGATGAATACGTAAAATATATTTTAAAAAGGATAATTTTAGATGAAAAACTTCATATTCAAGTATTCATGAAATTATACAGTCAAGTAAAATAAAAATGATTCTAAACTTATTTTTGAATCATTTTTTTTAATGTTTGATAAGACGATAAAGTGCGATATTCTTCTATAGAAGAAGGGTAATCAAACTCTTTTTGTGCTTCTTTATAAAGAAAAAGGTTCATTTTTTTTAGTTTTAAAAATGTTTTCATCTGGGAATACAAAAAGTCTTTTTGAAAAGAGGTAAGAGTGGATGGTAGGCAAAAAGTGTAATCTTGTAAATTTTGATGGGATGGAGCATCACAATAGATTAAAACCGTCCCTTTTCTTGAAGCGGTAAGTTTAAAATGAAAATGTCCATAATCATCAGGTTCTAACGAATAACCAATGTTTTCTTTCATAAGTAAAGATTCTTTATACAGAGGATACAAATATTTTATATGTTCCTTTAAATATTTATTTCTTAATATTTGTTCTACATTTTCTGGATAAAGGAGCGTAATGGCCATATTTCTAATATCATGAATATTATTTGATACAATTAAATTTAAATTATCATCAGAAGCGACCTTTTGAAGACTATTATTTTTTATTTGATACATCTTAGTAACACCCCCTTTTTTTAAACTAGTTTATTATAACTTATTCAGTAATGTTTTACAATAGAAAAAATAAATACAATTCTATTATTTTTATAAGTAATTAAGCTTTCATTAATTTACAACTGAAAATATCCATGGTAAAATGATTTCATAATGAAGAGAGGGTTAACAATGGATAATAGTTATGACGCAATCGTTATTGGTGCTGGCAACGCTGGACTAATCTCCGCTTTAAAACTAGTGAAAGAAAATAAAAAAGTGTTAATATTAGAAAGCAATAATGTACCAGGAGGAATGGCAACCAGTTTTATTAGAGGTAGATTTGAATTTGAAGCCTCTTTGCAAGCAATAAGTGGTTATGGATCAAGTGAAAAACCAGGACCTTTATATAAACTTTTCGAAAAATTAGATATAGTCGATAAAATAAAGTTTATAAATTTAACAGAAGCTTTTCACGTTTATTGCAAAGAAAAAAAAGAAGATTATGTTATGCCTTTTGGAATACAAGAATTTATAAACAAAATGAATGAATACGTTCCAAATAGCGAAAAAGCAATGAAAAAATTTTTTATTCTAGCAGAAGAAGTACAAAAAGCTTTACTATTTTTAGAAAACGATAAAAATGTAAATTCTCAAACCTTATTAGAACACTTTCCAAATTTTATAAAAGTAGCGGCTCTTTCAACGGATAAAGTCTTTAAAGCTTTAAAAATGCCTAAAAAAGCCGCCGAAATATTAAGCACTTATTGGGTATATTTGGGTAGTCCTACCTCTACTTTAAGTTTTGTTCACTTTGCTTCAATGCTTCTTTCTTATATTTATTTAGGAGCTGTCGTTCCTGAAAAACGCAGTCATGAAATCAATACTATTTTAGCAGAAGAAATAACCAAAAATGGGGGAGTCATTAAATACTTATCCACCGTTCAAGAAATTTTATTTGAAGAAGGAAAGGTTAGTGGTGTAAGATTAAGTGATGGAAAAGATTTTAAAAGCAAGCATATTCTTTTTAATGGTTCACCAACATTTCTTTATGGCAAAATGATTCCAAAAGAACACGTTCCAAAAGAGGCACTAAAATTAACAAATTCACGAGTCTTAGGAGCCAGAGGTTTCTCTATCTATTTAGGTTTAAATCAAAGCCCAGAAGATATTGGCCTAACCGATTACAATTACTTTATCTATCATTCACTCGATAGTAATAGTGAATTTGAAAATAGAAGTGCTTTAAAAAATAATAGTTGTGTAGCCACAGTTCTTAACAATATAAACCCTCATTGCTCTCCAGCTGGCACCACTCTAATAACCCTAACGTCCACTTTTTTTGGAGACGCTTTTGATAGCAAAGTGACAGAAGAAAACTACTTCGAATTGAAAAATCAAATTGCTGAAAATATGATTAATAATTTTGAAGAAACAACAGGCATAAATATTAAAAGTTACATTGAAGAAATAGAAATCGCCTCTCCTGTGACTTTTGCACGATATGGTGGACATCCAGAAGGCATCATTTATGGTTATAAATTGACAGGATTAGATAACCTTTTACCTAGAACACTAAATAAAGAAAAAGAAAATTTTATACCAAACATTCGAATATGTGGCGGATTTGATGCTTGGGGAAATGGTTTTAGTAATACCTATCTTTCAGGGTACCGTGCTGCCAAACAAACCTTATTAGATATGAAAGGAGAGGAAGAATGAACGATTTAAAATTAGATGGACTTGGAAAAAAAGAAAGACTTAAATTTAAAAATTTGAGTAAAGATCGTGAAAAAGTCATGGCTTCCACTCCATTAGATAACATAAAAGTTGATTATAACACTAACGAAATTGCTCGCTCTTTGCATCCAAAACTTCAATACGTAAAAGTAATAGACATTATCAATGAATCAAGTGATGTAAAAACATTTCTTTTAGCACCTAATGAAGAAAAAGGAACCAAAAAACTAGCCTACTTTAAAGCGGGACAATATATAAGTGTAAGAATTAGAATTGGTAAATGTCTTTATAAACGCCCTTATACTCTTTCTTGTAGCCCTAAACTGGCTTTAAATAATCGCTACACCATTACGATTAAAAGAAAAGAAGAGGGAGTGGTATCCAATCATTTTTTTAATAACATTACCGTTGGAAGCTCTTTTGTAGTAAGTGCACCAAGTGGAACGTTTTGTTATGAAAGGATAAGAGACGCTAAAAATGTAATCGCTATTGCTGGTGGAAGTGGAATCACCCCTTTTATATCGATGGCAGAAGCTATAAATGATCAACTCTTAAATTTTAACTTAACCATTCTTTATGGAGCCAAAACAAGAAAAGATATTATTTTTAAAGAAAAACTTGACAAATTGAGTTCTCATGAAAAAATAAAAGTAAAATACATTCTTAGTGAAGAAGAGAGCGATAAATATGAAACAGGTTTTATAGAAAAAGAAACCATCGATCCTTATTTAGTAGAAGAAAATTCCTTCTTTGTATGTGGACCAATGGAACTATATAAACATATAAATGAAGTATTAAAAGAATACAACTTAGCCAAAAAATTTATCAGAACAGACTTATTTTTTAGTGAAATTGAAGTGAGAAGAGAAGAAAACTTTAATGTTAAAGTAATAACAAAGGACAAAGAATTTAATATCACTTGCAATGGAAAAGAAACGCTATTAAGTGCTATAGAAAAGAATGGCATTCTAGCTCCAAGTAGTTGTCATGTTGGAGTCTGTGGACTTTGTAGAAGCAAATTGATAAGTGGCAAAATAAAAACCTTTGATAGTGACTTAAGGGTTTCAGACAAAAATTTAAATTACATTCATCCTTGTTCTAGTTTTCCTGAAAGCGACATTGTAATTAAATTACCTAATTAGAGATTAATTCTCTTTTTTTTTATTTTGTTTCTGTTTCAATAGTAATTTTTAAATTAAAGGCAGTAGCTATTTTAACTAAAGTTTCAAAAGTATAATTAACGGTACCATATTCATACTTTTCAATACTACTTTTACTTATATTAATTTTCTCAGCAAGTTCTTCTTGCGATAAATTAAGTCCTTGTCTTAAAAATTTAAACAATTCATTTGTTTTATAATCTTTTGCAATTATTTTCACAGTTAATCACCTGTTGACATCGTAACATTTTACGATTATAATCGTCCTATAAGTCGTAATATATTACGATAAAGGAGTGCGTTATGAATAAAAAAAGAATTTTTATAATAGGAATGGTCCTATTCATCGTATTAGGAGTTGCTATAGGAATAAGTTATGCTTATTGGAGTTAT
>CAOKAG010000006.1 GCA_948466395.1 uncultured Mycoplasmatota bacterium | reverse complement strand
AGTACCTTGTGATTCCTTATTAAAGCCCCGAAATCTTGTTACGGGGTAGTTTACAGTTTCCCAATAAAGATGAAGTTGTATTTAAAGAATTATTAGAAAAAGGGTACCAAATGATAAATGAATGGGAATTTTATGTTTATTTAAAAAGTATAAAAAGCGGTATTATTTCTTTAAACCGTTGTTGTTATTTAAATGATGGAAGAAAAATATAAAATAGGAGTCGTTATGAAAAAGAGAAGAAGAAAAAAAGAAAATAAAAATAAACAACTTTTAATTGTTGTTTTAGCTTTAATTGGGGTTTTGGTTCATGGGGTAATCGAAAGTACACCCTTATTATCTAAGGCTTTTCATCTTAAAAGTTATGATTCAATTATGGACATACCTGAGGATTTGGGAAGCGACTATGTGGTATTAAATGATAATGTTCCTCATTTTAAAGAGGAAGACTTTGTAAGTACTAGTTATGAGTATTATAGTGATTTAGATGTTTTAGAAAGATGTGGTTATGCGATGGCTTTAATTGATGAGGGCATGATGCCAACACAAGAAAGAGAAAGTATTGGCTCTATTAAACCGAGTGGGTGGCATACGATTAAATACGATTTTATTGATGGAAAGTATTTATACAATCGCTGTCATTTAATTGGGTATCAATTAACAGGGCAAAATGCTAATCCTAAAAATTTGATTACTTGTACAAGAACCACCAATACGAAAAAGATGCTTCCATTTGAAAACCAAGTTGCGAATTACATTAAAGAGAGTCATGATAAAGTCTTATACCGTGTGACCCCTATTTTTAAAGAAGGAGAATTGATTGCACGTGGTATTGAATTAGAAGCGGCGTCTTTAAAAGATAAGGGAAAGAGTCTTTCGTTCCATGTCTATATTTTTAATTCAGAAAATGGCATAAAAATTAACTATCAAACGGGTGAAAGTTCTTTACAATAACAGAAAGTCTGTTATAATAAAAGACCGAGTTGATTTTTATGGATTTAAAAAATAAAACATTATTAAAACAAGTCAAGGACTTGATTGCCATTGAAAAATATGAAGAGGCCTTAACTCTATGTACAGATGATTTGTGTTTAAAAGAGGAAAAATTTATGGCAATTAAAATTCATCTTTTCTTTAAGCTATCAAAGTATTCTGATATTATTTCTCTTTGTGATCAAGCTTACCTTCTTTGGCCAAAAGAACATTTCTTAAAATCTAAATATACAGCAATTAGTTTTATTGTAAAAGAAGCCATTAAAAAAGGCGAATATGAAAGGGCTTTAAACTATCTTTCTAGTGAAATTTGTTGTCAAGATCCAGTTTTATTAGGACAAAAAATAACGGTTTTTAAAAAATTAAAACAATATGATGAAGCTTTAGCTTTATGTCCACCTCTTACAAAAAACAGTAATAACGTTATTGAAGAGAAAAAAATTTCTATTTTGTTTCTATTAGAAAAATATGATGAAATTATAAAAGAATGTTCTCTGGCAATGTCTATATGGAAAAATTCTTTATTTAGTACTAAAAAAAATGTTGCGGTAAAGCACTTAGTTAAAAAGATGATTAAACAAAAAAACTATCAAGAAGCTTTATCTTTATTTAAAAAAGAATTTATTTTGGAAAATGAGGAAGACAAAGAAATATTAAAAAATCTTCTTAAACCTTTAGAATACAATAAAAAATATTCTGAAGAAGTAGAGTTTTTTACAGATGAATTATGTAGTAAAGATGAAAATTTTTGTAGAAAAAAGATTTATTTATTATTTATTTTAGAACGTTATGAAGAAGCCGTTGAGGTGGCTTCAAAGGCCTATATGATTTGGAAAAATGAAGATTTTATGCAATCTCGAGAGACAGCCATTAGTCATGTAATGAAAAAATTAGAAACAGAAGAAAATTTAGAAGGGGCGTTAGAGTATTATCAAAAGCATTTTGTAAAACCTGTTCTTGTTCTTGAAACACAAAGAGTTTCTATTTTATTTAGATTAAAGAGGTATTTAGAAGTTGTAGAAGTCTGTACAGATCATCTAAAAATATGGCAAAACAATTCTTTTTTTATAAACCGACAAGAAGAAGCACTAAAATTGTTGGCTTGTCATTCATTTAATGTTAATCATTATCTTACTCGAATTTATTTTGATGACATTTCTTGTAAAGAACTTGAATCATTAGAGGTAGAGGCATTTGAAAAAATAATTTTACAAATTGCTTATTATGATAAGCATGGTTCGTCTCATAATAATCGTAGACAAGGATTGCAATTAATAAAAGAATGCTTGAGTTCAATTTCTTTTACAGAAGAACAAAAAAGCATTGTTGCCAATTTGAAGAAAAAGTTTATTCAAAAAATAAGTTCTAAAAAAGCTCAACTGGTTGATTGGAATTATTATTGTTCTATTTTAAATTGTTCTATTGATAAAGATTATGAACTAAAAGAAAAATCAAGTCTTCGCCGGTTAGAAATGAAAAAATGACAAAGAATTGTAAATAATTTTAAAAAGAAGAAAACATATTATGAGAGTTTTCTTTTTTTATGATACAATTTTCTTATAATAAAAGAGGAGTAGATGTTTATGGAAATTCGATTTCATATTGCCGATTCTTCTAAAGTAGAGGGAATTGTTCAGCTTTGTAATAAGTGTTTTGATGAAGAGACCAGCGTAGAAAAAGCTTTAGAAGTATTTAATCAAACTAAAAATGATAAAAATCAAATTTATTTAATAGGAGAGTGCAATGGAGCGATTATTGCTCATACTCGAATTACAATTATTGAAACGATGTTTACTGGAATGGAGAATTATGCTATTATTAATCATGTCTGTGTGGATCCTGAGTATCGTAAACATCATGTAGCAACAGAAATGCTTAAAATTATTAAAAAGATTTGCTTGGAAAGAAAGTGTATCAGTATTAAATTGTGGAGTAAAAATTTTCGTGTTCCCGCTCATACTTGTTATAAACGCTTTGGTTTTCAACCTATTGATGCTACTTTTTTTGAACTTGAGCTAGGAGGAAGTCATGAAAATAACTAATGTCTATATTGGTGGGTGGTTTCAAAGAACGATGTTACAGCTAACGGAAATTTATGATTTTTTTCGTGAATGTAAGTCTAATTTGGCTTTGGATCAAGAAAAGTTAAATGATTTTCATAAAAGTTTAGAGATTGGACGTATTGATTATGGAGTGAGTGGTGAAGAATACGTTACTTTTACAACTGCTTTAAATATTACTGTTAAAATTTATGAAGATGGTTTAATCGTTTTAAATAATAATCATGTAACCGAAGATACGCTATTTACGGATATTGATAAAGTAACCGATTATTATGAAAATAAACTGTCTCCAGCCATTAACTATTTGTTTAGTTTAGGTGCTCCCGTTCCGAAAGAGCTAGCCCATATTGAAACGGTTTATCCTTATTTTATTGTTTGTGATAATGTTTCAAAAGAAGAGATGGCGGATTTATTAAATCGTACAGAGAAACAAAAGTATTTTGAATTTAATAACGATAAGTACGATGTGGTTAGAGGAGATAAATATTATTTGATTAATAATAAAAAGAAGTCTTTAGAAAGCATTGAAAAGTATTTAGAATCACAAATTTTTATTCGAGAGTTTAAAGGACAAATGCATCGTTATCTTAATTTACATCGTATTATATGGGAAAAAATTGATGAAGTTAAAGAAAATGTACATGTTAAAGGTGCGGATATTGTCAAATTTAATTCTAAGTTAGAGGGCTATTCTAAGACTGTTAATTTAATTGATGGAAGAATTAATCAAATGGGAACTTATATTTCTACTCGAGAAAAAATTTCTAAAAATGAGCCTGAGTTAGCTGAATTTTTAGCTATTTCGGGGTATCGTTTTGAAACTTTAAGAGATACCCTAGATTATATTAAGTATTTATGGGATATGACGCAAACGTATTTATCATCTGCTCAAAAGCTGTTTAGTGGACTTAAGAGTGATGTTTCAAATAAGTCAATTAATAGTTTAACTCTTGTTACTAGTATGAGTGCAGGAGCGAGTATAATCAGTTTATTAACAAAATCTGAACCAAAATTTACTTCGTTTGGCATAGTGTATTTCTTTTTGTTAGCTTTACTTGGATGGGGTTCGACAAAACTCATAAGTTATGTCTCTAAAAATCGCAAGTATGAAATTTCAGATGTTTCTTATGATACCCATATTGATAAAAAATAAAGCAAAAAGGAAGGATAGTTTATGGCTCAAATTTTAGTTTATCTTTTAATTGTTCTTTTTATTTCGGAAGTATTAATTATAAAACTTGATAAAAAATATATTTTAAAGCAATTATTAAAAGGCAAGTATTATTCGTTAGAAGTGATGAGTGGTTATCGTTTTATGCAATATTTGTTATTTTATTTATTTTTTATGATTTCTCTTTCTATTGTTTTATATGAGAATTTTGAGCTCTCTTTTTTTCTTTTAGCTTTTTTATTAACCTTGTTATTTGTGGTTCTTTTTTTTCTTACTTATCAAAAATTAAAAAGATTTAAAGAAGAGAAAGAAAAGATTTTAAAAGAGGGGGTTTTGGTTGAGGGAAAAGTGATACAAGAGCATATTGAAGAGATAAAAGGTCATAAAAGTTATTATATGTTAGTAGAATATAAACAAAATGATGAAGTTAAAAGATTTATGACTCCACAAGTTGAGTTTTCGTTTGTTAATTTAATGGATAAAAGCGTTCAAGTTTACCTATATGAAGATCGGGTATTTGTTACCCATTTTCAACTTGATTTTTCAAAGTTACGTAAATAAAAAAGTTTTGTTATGAAACTTTTTTTTAATAAAGTGTTTTTAGAAAGTTTGTGATGGAAATGAAAAAAGAATTATTAAGTCCAGCGGGTAATTATGAAAGTCTTGTGGCTGCCATTCATAATGGCTGTGATGCCATTTATTTAGGTGGGAAAAAGTTTGGGGCACGGGCTTATTCTAATAATTTTGATGATGAAGAAATGGTTCGAGCCATTCGCTATGCGCATCTTTATGGGGTTAAAATTTATGTAACTGTAAATACATTGGTTTTTGATTTGGAAATCGAAGAGGTTCTCAATTATATTCGATTTTTACATCAAAATCAAGTCGATGCCCTTATTATGCAAGATTTAGGCTTGATTGTTTTAGTGAGAACGTGTTTTCCTAATTTAGAAATTCATGCTTCTACACAAATGCATACTCATAATGAAGAACAATTAAAGTTATTAAAAACGTTAGGCATTAAAAGAGTGGTTTTAGCAAGAGAACTTTCGCTAGAAACCATAAAAAAATTTAATACGTCTTTAGAGTTGGAAGTGTTTATTCATGGCGCTTTGTGTGTTTGTTATTCGGGTCAATGTTTGTTTAGTCACTTGCTGATGAATCGTAGTGGAAATCGAGGATGTTGTGCAGGTATTTGTCGCTTGCCTTTTAAACTATTTTGTGAAGATCAAGAAATTGAAACAAATGGCAAGTATCTTTTAAGCCCCAAAGAATTAAATACGATGGATTTTTTTGAAGAAATAAAAAAAACTGGGATCGTTTCTTTAAAAATTGAGGGACGAATGAAAAGTCCAGAATATGTGGCGTTAGTAACACGACTTTATCGAAAACTTTTAGACGGGGAGACTCTGACTTCATTGGATAAAAAAAAGATAGCGGTTTTATTTAATCGTGACTTTACAAAAGGCTTTCTTTTTGATGAACGTTCTAAATCACTAATGAATATTAAAACCCCTAATCATCAAGGCGTTGTTTTAGGACAAGTGTTAGAAATCCGTAAAGATAAAATAAAAGTTTTGTTGGAAGAGGAATTAAATCAAAATGATGGTATTCGTTTTAAAGAAGAAGATAAAGGATTTATGGTTAATTTTCTTTATAATGAAAAGGGGTTATTGATTCACCAAGCAAGAAGAGGAGAGGTCATTTATTTAGATAATAAAGTGAATTTGAAGAAAAAAGGCGTGGTTTTAAAAACAATTGATTCGGAGTTAATGAAAGAGTTAAAAGTTATGGATGAAAAAAAGATTCCAATTTCTATTACTGTTAAAGCTAAATTAGATGGGGAATTAGAAGTTCATTTTAGTGATGGTATGTTTACTGTATCGTATTTTGGAGAAAAGGTTTCGTCCGCTTTAAAAAAACCAGTCACTGAAGCTCTTTTAGTAGAAAAAATCGGAGCGTTAGGAAATACCCCTTTTGTTTTAAAGAACTTGACGGTTGATATGGATTCGACCATTTTTATATCAATGAGCGAGTTGAAGAGCATTCGAAGAGAGTTAGTAGAGGCATTACAAAAAAAGAGAGAAGAACAAGTTGTTCATCCATTTTTAGAAGTCAAAAGTCCACCTATACTTCCTCAACAGGAAAAAGAAAGAACTCAAAATGTGTTTTTTCATGTGTTGGTTCGAAATGAGGAACAATTGCGTTGTTGTCTTGGTTTAAATGTCGCGACCATTTATGTAACGGATGAAGCATTATATAAAAAATATAAGCATTATGAGCAAGTGTATTTAAGATTGGATCGAGTACAATCTCATTTTAAAGACTACCAAAATGAGCGTCTCTTAATTACAGAATCAGGAAGTTTATTTAACTATTCACCTAATAATCTTGTTGTTACAGATTATTATTTCAATGTTACAAATCGTTATACTTTTCATTATTTAGAGTCTTTTGATGTAAAACGGATTACTTTATCTATTGAGAATACTTTAAATGATATTAAAACGATGTGTGAAAGGGTTCCAGTTCATAAAATCGAACTTTTTCTTTATGGAAGGCCTGAAGTGATGGTCATGAAAGCTTGTCCTTTGAATTATTTAGTGAATCAAAATAAAACGTGTTCGATTTGTGTAGAGAAAAAAAATTATTATTTTAGTGATGGACGAAATAAAAAGTTTCCAATTCTTTCTCAACCTAAAAAGCATTTAACTCATCTTTTTTATCATGATGTTTTGGCACTTTCTCTGTTAGAGTATAAAAAATTGGGAATTTGTCATTTTAGAATAGAATTATTTCAAGAGTCACCAGAAGAAATTAAGTCGATTTTGTGTAAATATTGTTGATGACAAAAATGTGTAAATGTTGGTAAAAATACAGTAAAGTTATTTATAACTTTACTTTTTTTTGATATACTAAGTTTAGAATAATAAGGAGTGATTATTGTGAAAGCACCAAAAGTTTTAGAGCATTTAAAACCAGCTCATATCGCTTGTACAAAGGAGGAGATTGCACCTATTGTCGTTATGCCAGGTGATCCTTTAAGGGCAAAATATATAGCTGAAAACTTTTTAAGTGATGCAAAACTTGTGAGTGATACAAGAAATATGTTTATCTATACTGGTTCTTATAAAGGAACAGACGTTACCGTTATGGGTTCTGGTATGGGCATGCCTAGTATGAGTATTTATGCTTTTGAATTGTTTTATTTCTTTGGCGTAGAGAAAATTATTAGGGTAGGAACGTGTGGAGGTTTAATTCCAGAATTAAATGTTCCCGATTTAATTGTGGTGGATAGTTCTTATAATGAAGGGCAATTTGCTTATTCTTATAATGGTGATCCAACGCATTTGGTTTATCCCAGTCCTATTTTGAACAGACAGATTAATGAGACAGCAAAAGAACTAGGGTATCATGTTTATAATGGCTGTGTGATGACCACAGAACAGTTTGGTTTCTATAGTGATAATGAACATGTGTTGGCAAGAGTTCCTAAAAATATTCAAATCATTGGTGAAGAAATGGAGTCTTTTGCTTTATTCCACATTGCTAATTCTTTTGATAAACAATCAGCTTGTATCTTAACGGTCGTAGATAGTAAGTTTAGTGAACAATTTATGAGTCAAGAAGATCGTGAGAAATCATTAAATGAATCTATTACCCTTGCTTTAGAATCAATCATTAAATAGAAAAACGGTTTAAAAAACGGTTTTTTTATTTTTTTGGATACAATAAAAAAAGAATTTAAAGGTATTTTTCAACGATCCTTGTAAATTCTTCTTTTAATTGGTTTAACTCTTTTTCGGTTTTGGCTTCAAATCTAAGGGTTAAATTAGGTCCAGTATTGCTTGCACGAACTAATGCCCAGCCAAAGTCAAAGTTGACTCTCACGCCGTCTATGTCATTGTAATCGTATTTTTTTTCTTTAACGTAGTCAATGACTTTTTTGACTATTTCAAATTTTCGTTCATTGGTAGTAGGCACTTTTATTTCTGGAGTTTGATGGTATTTTGACGTGTCTTCTAACATTTCAGAAAGCGATTGATCGGTTTTAGATAAAATCTCCATCAGACGCAGTCCAGCATAGATGCCACTTCCCAAAGCGTAATCACGGTCGTTAAAAAAGATGTGACCTGAAAATTCTCCTCCAAAACTTAGATTTAATTCTTTTGTTTTTGATTCTGTATAACTGGTACCTGTTCGATAGCAATAAGGCGTTCCCTCAAGTTTTATAATTTCATCTTCTAATGCTTTTGAACATTTCACATCATAAAGAACGGTTTTATTTTTGGTTTTAGGAAGAAGATCTTTGATAATTAAGATCATGTATTGATCAGCTGAAATGTATTTACCATTTTCTAAGACGATTCCTAAACGATCGCCATCGCCATCATAAGCAATACCGACATCGGCCTTTAATTCTAAAACTTTTTCTTTTAAAAGGGTCATGTTTTCTTCTACTGCTGGATCGGGGTGATGATATGGAAAATTGCCATCGCTTTCATCACAAAGATAAGTGATGTCTAAATTAGGAAATAACCTATGAACTCTTTTGGCAATACATGTGGTTGCCCCATTACCAAGATCAATGACCGCCTTTACTTTTTTTTGACCCATCTTAATATTTTGTTTCATATAATTTAAATAGTCTTGCGTCAGATTTTTTTGTTCGATGGTTCCTTTTCCTTTTAAAAACTTTTCTTTTAAAATATAATCTCTAAAATCGTAAATCATTTGACCTCTAGCATTCGCTAAGTCATCAAAAGAAAATTTAAAGCCATTATCGTCCTTAGGATTATGACTGGCTGTGACCATGATTCCCTTTAAATGATTGATATGTCTTGATAGATAATGCATTGGTGTTGTGATTTGTCCATAATTATAAACATGGCATCCGCTTTCGGTAATGCCTTTTATTAAAGCGTTACTTAAAGATAAACTACTTAAACGGTTGTCACGTCCTACAACACAAGTGTTTTCGTTTAAGAATTCTTGAAGATAACTTCCATAGCCTAAACCTATTTTATAAGCTATTTCTTCATTTATATTAAGAGGATAGGTTCCTCTAATGTCGTATTCTTTAAAAATGCTTTGATCCATTTTATCCCTTCTTTCTTTCTATATAATCATATCAGTCCTTACGGTTTAATAGAAGAAAAAACTGAAGTTTTTTTACTTTTCGTTGACAAAACATTTTTAAAAATAGTATATTTAATACAATAGGAAGGATTTCATTTTATGAGTGATGAAGAGAAATTAGAACAAGTACGACTTTTAAACGCTAGAAATATTTATAATGCGTATAAAGATTTAGGATTAAATCCTTCTGAAAGTTCCATTGCTAAAGATTTGTTAGCGGTATTAGAGCAAGAAGAAAATGAAATAAAAAAACAGAAAAACCAACAAGAAAATGATTTTTTTTGGCATCAGTTAAAAAAACATTCTATAAAAAAAAGTATCGGTGCTCCTGATGTTTTTTATCGTGTTTCGAGTGGAAATTTAACTAAAGAAGCTTTGGCTAAAAGATTGGGTATTTTTATACTTTTAGGGGGGATGCATTCTCCAATTGCTCAACAGCTTGTTTCTAGCTCAAAAAAGACGTTATGGGTTCGAGATTTTATTCAGCAATATAAAAAGACGATTTTTGATCCGCATACTAAAAAAAATGCGGTATCCGTTATGGACTACAATTATCAAACGAATGATTATTATGCGAAAGAAAAAGTGGGCTATGACTATGATTTGGAAGCTATTGTTGATGAAACTGTAAAGAACTATCCGAATCCTCTTTTATCTTTTTATCTTATTTATACTCATTTAAATGATGTAGAAAGTTATTTAGAAACGTTTTTAAAAATTTTTAATTGTAGAACTGGAACCGATTATGTTTCATTTGAAAACTTTCTTTATAAAAATCATTTTACTAATGAAATGGATTTTAAAAATTCAGCTTTGGAGATAATAGAAAAGGAAATAGAGTGCTATGGAAATAGATAAAATTGTTTTAGAAGATAATAAAGACTATTTTATTCTTGATACCTTGTTAATCGATCAGACTAAATATCTTTTTTTAAGTGAAAATTTGAATTGTCATACTTCTATTATTCGTAAGCTTTCGACGAATGGTAAAGAAATTATTGGTTTAAATAGTGAAGAAGAATATAATAAAGCTCTCTGTTTTTTTATAGAGAAATATAAAGATCTTTTTTAAAGAGTAGAGTATGAGGAAAAGAATCATTTTATACGTTCAAAGATAAGTTATCAATAAATATTAAAATGAAGACAGATGCGTTATTTGTCTTTTATTTTATTTATGCCACTGAAAGTTGGTATTAGGCTTAGAATTATAATTAATCATGAAAAGGAAGAAAATCTAATGAAGTTTGGAGAGAATTTAAGAAATTTACGAAAAGTAAAAAAATTATCGCAGGAGAACTTAGCGGAAAAAATGAAGGTTTCAAGACAAAGTGTTAGTAAATGGGAGACAGGAATGTTGTTGTACAAATGACACAGCAATTATTTTTTTGTAAATACAGATGTATATACAATTTTTTCTTTAAAAAAAGTTATGGAATTTCAACCTAAGATCAATGAGTTGTTTAATGAAATTGATACTTATACAAAAAGTCATCAAGCTTTAGAAAAAGAAAATAAAAATCTTGAACGAGAAGTAAAAGCACTAACGACTAGAAATCAAAACTTAACGAAAGAGAATAATAACCTTAAAACTTATTTAAAAGTCTTTTAGAGGGTATAAAATACTTTTTTAAATTGGCAATGAACCTATAAAAGAGGTTACTACAACTGAAATAAAAGACTATGATGATAACAATAATTTTGATACAAATGATGTCGTTGAAATTTCAAGAGGAACTACAAAATATTTGATTATTCAGGGGTTTTAGTTATTTAAAAACTAGTAAAAATTCCCATAAGGGAAGAGATAAAGATGATTTTGAAATAGGCATGTAAAATTTTTTCTAAACAGGTATTTATATAAAATAATGATAATTTTAGTAGTATTTTTTATGTTATACTTTTATAAGTATTAAAAAACAAAGAAGAGGTTTCGCTAATGGAGGATTATAATTTAAGTAAAAAAGATTTGTATTCTAATTATTTTCATTTTACAGATGGAAAAAATTTAGAGTCTATAGCACAAAAAGGATTAATACCAAACATTGGTTGTAATGCTAAAAATATTGAAAAAACTAAAAAAATATTTTTTGTAGAGGGATTAGATAATTTGTTAATTTTATTTGATTGTTGGATTAATGCATTGTATTATATTCCAGTCATCCCATTTATTTATAAATTAGGGGCTTTCTTTTTAAGACAGAAGTGGTTCCCAAATGCAATTGGAGATAGTTATTTTAAAGTTTTAAAAGTAAGCAAATTACATCAAAAAAGAGCTTTTAAAAAATTAGATAAAATATTAGACAATGGAATATTATTAAATTTAAAACTACAAGAAAATATAGATTTTAAGTATGATGATCAAGATGAGATAAAATCTTGTGGATATATTAAAAGCCATTTAGAAGTATGTGGTTATTCAGAAAAATATTCTGATTTAAATAGTAATATAATGGACAAATGGAATATGCATACTTTTACAAATCATATAATTAATAGTAAAAAAATAATGATATGTTGTTTAGATAATGGAAGTTCTAATCTTCGAGTTATATTTAATTACTGTTTAGAAAACACTAAAATTGATATTAAGAATATATGTCCAGAATTATATGCCTATTTGAATTATAAAAAATTGAAATTTGACAAGATAGTGTAAATGTGATAAAATTTAGTTAATTTTTGAAAGGGAGAGATTGTTATGTTAAAAAATAATAATATAGTTAGACAACATCATCATAATAATCTGCACTTGTTAATACGACATTAAAATTTGATCGTAGGCACAAGTGCTATTTGTGGTGCTTGTTGCCTGTATTAAATATAGAAATGAACTATACAGGTAAATAAAATCTGTATAGTTTTTATTTTAGGTAATTGGCATCACTTAAAAAATATTATATGAAAGAGAGATGTTAATTATGGAAAGAAATATTATGATAGCTGGAAGCTATCCAACGATTATCACTAGTGGAGGAAATCCAAGAGTGAATAAAGATTTAATTGATAATATATTTTTAAGAAAATATATATCTTTATTTGGAGAGTTATTAAAAGTAAAAGGAAATTTAAGTGATATTAAAATTGCATATATTGGTGGCTATTCAAAAGAGGATAACATTAGTAGAGCAAAGCTATATATTAGTGCATATAACTATTATTTAAATAGTTTAGGATATGAATCATTAAGCAAAAACAATTTAACAGTAATTGATACTGATAACATTGATGAAATATCAGAAAATATTGAGCAATGTGATTTATTATTTTTGGGAATTGGTGCTGATCGTAAATTTGCTGGTACTCTTTCTGCATTAGAATCAAAAGGAATTAAACTTAATGAATTAATAAACAATAAAAATATACTCGTTTCTTCAATTTGTTCAGGGAGTGTAATGTCGGCAGAAAGAATATATGGAGGACTGTATGACAATTACTACTATGGGATAGATCCATACGAATATCCTTTAAATATTAGGTCACTAAGTATTAATCCTATTACCATAGAAACTGATTTTTGTCCTAATGATGCTACACTAAAAAAAAATGAAATATTTATTGAAAACTATTTAAAACCAGATAGTAATAAATGTGCATTCTTTGCTTGCAAGCCTAATAGTTTGTTTTTAATAGGTGAAGATAAAATATATTCATATGGAGAAATGTATTTGTTTGTTGATGGTGAACGCTTACAAATTGAAAGTGAACTTGATGCATCAGATGTAACTGAGTTAGTCGCATTGGTTAATGAGTATAATAAAATAAAGAATAAAAGTAATATACTTAATAATGAGATGTTAACAGTCATTAAAATTAAAGTTCAATCATTAGTAAAAATGAAAATTGAAACTGAACTAATTTTAGAGGAAGAAAATATTGTGAATGAATTTGTTCAAAAAAAAACTGTAAAGAATGAACAAAATAAAATGCGAGTAAATGAGTGGAAGCAAGCTTTAAAATCAAAATTAAATTATCTATTTAGTGAAAAAAATCTTGAAAATTTTGCAATAGACTTAGAATTTCAAGAAAGATATAAAAGATTAAATGAAAATATTGTAGATAGCTATAATGTTGATAGGTCTAAAGATTATTTAGAAGAATTATATCTAAAAATAAATTTAGTTAGTTTAATTAAGGTTTCTTATATTGATTATCAAGGTTATTATTCAGATTTTAAAGGTGATTTATACGATTTGCTTTGTGAATATATCTCAGTTAATGATAGACTTGTCTATTATGCGATAGATACATGTGGTTGTTTATTTTCTAACAGAGAATTAAAGAAAATATTAAATGTTATAAAAATTGAAAATATCAAAAGACCACAACAATTGATCAATTCTACTGAACAACAATTAAAACTTTTTAGAAAGGAGATTAAATATGAAAGAAGTTAGATTAATAGCTCCATCAATGAGTTTATCCGAAAACGATAAAACCAAAATATTAAAGGCTGAAAAATATTTCAAAAGTTTAGGATATTCATTAACGGTAGGAAAATACATTTTTGATAAAGATACTTATTTTGAATGCTCTAGTATAAAGAATAGAGTTGAAGATTTAATGAATGCATTTTTAGATAAAAATGTGGAAATAATCGTGTGTGCAGATGGGGGTTATAATGTAAATCAAATACTTCCATATCTGGATTATAAGATTATTAAACAGAATCCTAAAATAATTATTGGCTATTCTGATATTACAGCATTATTAATTGCAATTATGAATAAAACAAATTTAACTACATACTATGGACCGATGTTAAGTGGTTTTAGTTCTGATAATAAATATACTCTACAATCTTTTGAGAAAATATTAAAAAATAACGATTTTATTATTCATTCATCAAAGGAAATATATGACTATAAAAAAGTAAATAATAAAATGGAAAAAGCTACATTAAAAAATGATGGTATGATACCAATCCAAAATGGTGAATCTTTTGGAAAAGTTATTGGTGGTAATTTATGTACTTTGGGCTTATTGCAAGGCACAGAATTTATGCCCAATTTAAATGATAGTATATTGTTTCTTGAAGATGATGCTGATGATTTTGGAAATGATGTATTTTTATTAGAATTTGATAGAAACTTAGAATCATTATTACAATTACCTAATTGCAAAATAAAAGGAATTGTTTTTGGTAGATTCCAGTTATGTAGTAATATGACTATTGATAAGTTAAAAACTATCATTAAAAATAAGCAAAAGTTAAAAGATGTTCCGATTGTATGTGGAGCTGATTTTGGACATACAAATCCAATGTTTACAATTCCAATAGGTGCATATTGTAATTTGAAAATAAAGAACAATGATATAGAAATAAAAATAGAAATGGGGAAATGATATGATTTTTTACCTAAAGAACAAAGAATCATAATTTTATAAATGATACATTAAGAAAAAATTTTTGAAGAGTATGAATATAATTCAATTGAAACTCCGCTACTATGTTACTATGATATTTTAAGTGAGAAGTATGATGAGGATAATGATATATTAAATGAGATTTATAAATTAAGCGATCAAGGGGAAAGACAATTAGGATTAAGATACGATTTAAGTGTACCTTTTGCAAAATTTATTGCTTTAAATAAAAATAAAGTAGAAATTTGATAATGGTTTGATTCTAGAATGTGGTGTCGATGAAAATTTAGTTTCGCTAATTACTACCAATATAGATAAGTTGGAAAAAATAAGTAAAGATGAATTTAAAAATAATTTACCTAATATTGGACTAAAACATAACAAATCGACTTACTTTTAGAGTATTTTATTGACAAGTAAAATATAAATGTTTAAAATAGGAACAGAAATACGAGGAACAAGAGAGTATATTAATATCTTTTTTATAGAGAATTCGTAGATGGTGGAAACGAATAAAAAGAATTGATAGAAGATCACTTGGGAGTAGCTCTTCTGAATTTTTTAGGAAGGCGCCGCAGAGTTTTTGCGTTAACAAAAAGAGATTTTAAATAAGGTGGTACCACGGGTTTTACTCGTCCTTTGTGGTCCTCCTTTTTTCTTTTTAGAAAGGATTTTGGTTATGAAAGTAGAGAATTTTGGTAAAGAAAATACACAAGAACATAAATGTGCTGTAAAGGATACGTCCACAGAAGCGCTAGATAGAGACTTGAATGATGTAAAGGAGAAAGAAATATGAAAACAGGAATGGTAACCAATAAAATGAATCGTTATTTATTTTATGATAATAAGATGAGCGTGTTTACTTTTCAAAGAGGAGAAAGGAAGAAAAAAATCCTTCTCCCAACAGACTATATTTATACGGAATTTGGAAAGAAAAAATTTGAAACTTTTTATCAAGAATTTTTAAAACAATATTTAAGAGAGTTAGAGTTTGAGTTTCTTGTTGAGGCTATTTCAAAGGAGCCTGTCGTTCTTCGGGAAAATAATTGTATCAATGAATTTCCATACAGAAAAATATGTTACTATTATATGATGGAAAGAACATTTACAGAAAGTGAATGGGGTGATTTACAGGAGAAATCTTATCATCAAGGACTTCAAGTGGAAATGAAGCCCATAGATGAATTTTTATCATTTAATAAAAAGGAATATGAAATAGGTATTAATGATACAAAAGCGTGTGAAGCGCTTAAAAGAAAATTAGTCAAAGAAAGGAAATAAACGATGAAAAATTTTAAAGAATTAGATAAGAGAAATGTGTATGAGGTAGAAGAAACGATTCGTGCTTCTTGGGGAGGTGTGATGTCCATAACTGAAAAGCAAAATGAATTAAGAAAAAATAGTGAAAATTTTGTTTTTTACGATGGACCAGCAACAGCTAATGGTTATCCAGGACTTCATCATATGGTGGCTAAATTTTTAAAAGATACTTTTTGTAAATACCAAGTGATGAATGGAAAAAGAGTTTTAAGAAAAGTAGGGTGGGATACCCATGGACTTCCTGTGGAACTTGGGGTGGAGAAAGCTTTAGGTTTTACTGGAAAAGGTGATATTGAAAAGTATGGAATTAAAGAATTTAATGAAAAATGCAAAGAATCGGTTTGGAAAAATAAAGAGGCTTTTACGGATTTAACGGAAAAAATGGGACAATTTATTGATATTAATCATCCTTATATTACCTATGATAACAATTATATTGAAACCGAATGGTACATCTTAAAAGAGTTTTATCAAAAAGGGTTGTTTTATGAAGGGCATAAGATTTTACCTTTTTGTCCTCGATGTGGAACGGGTTTAGCGAGTCATGAAGTTGCTCAAGGTTATAAAGAAATAAGTGTAGAAACCGTTATTGTTCCTTTTAAGAAGAAGGATGAGGACGCTTATTTTTTAGTGTGGACGACGACTCCTTGGACACTTCTTTCTAATGTGGCTTTATGTGTGCATCCTGATTTAACTTATGTGAAAGTGAAGTCTGGAGCGTATACTTTTATTTTAGCGGAAAGTTTAGTTTCAAAAGTTTTAGGTGAAGAGGTTGATGTTTTAGAAAAATTCACTGGAAAAGATTTAGAACATATCGAATATGAACAGTTGATACCTGAACTGGAAGTTTCAGGCAAAGCTTTTATTGTGACTAATGATACGTATGTAACAGCGGAAGATGGAACTGGAATTGTCCATATCGCTCCTTTTGGAGAAGACGACCAAAAAGTCATTACAAAATACGATTTGGCTCGTATTAATCCTGTTTCTGAAGATGGCCGTTATACGGAAGGACCTTGGAAAGGACAACTTATTTTTGATGCAGATGTAGAAATTATTAAGTATTTAAAAGAACAGGATAAATTGTTTAAAAAACAAAAAATGGTGCATAACTATCCTCATTGTTGGCGTTGTGGCACGCCTTTAATCTATTATCCAAAACCTTCTTATTATTTAAAAGTAACAGCATTAAAAGATAAAATCATTGAAGCGAATAAAAAGGTTAATTGGTATCCAAGTTATGTCGGGGAAAAACGTTTTGGTAATTGGCTAGAAAATATGAATGACTGGGCAATCTCTAGAAGCCGTTATTGGGGAACCCCACTTCCTTTTTGGACTTGTTTTTGTGGTCATACTGAAATGATTGGTTCTAGGAAAGAATTAATAGAAAAATCAATTGAGGCTATTGATGAAACGATTGATTTACATCGACCTTTTGTTGATGATGTCCATCTAAAATGTCCAGAATGTGGAGAAGCTATGACAAGATGTAAAGACGTTATAGATTGTTGGTTTGATTCAGGTTCAATGCCGTTTGCCCAATACCATTATCCTTTTGAGAATGAAGAGATTTTTGAATCACAATTTCCCGCTGATTTTATTTGTGAAGGAATTGATCAAACGAGAGGGTGGTTTTATACTCTTCTAATTATTTCGGTCTTCTTAAAAGATGTTGCTCCTTATAAAAATGTACTTGTTAATGACTTACTTTTAGATAGTGAAGGCAAGAAGATGAGTAAAAGTAAAGGGAACATTGTGGAACCGTTTACAACGATGAAAGAGTATGGAGCAGATACGGTGCGCTTCTATTTACCTTATGTCAGTCCTGTTTGGACGCCTTTAAAATTTGATATGGAAGGATTAAAAGAAGTGTATTCTAAATTTTTTAATCCCCTTAAAAATACGTATAGTTTTTTCTCTATGTATGCGAATGTTGATTCTATTGATACGGATGAATGCGTCGTTTTATATGAGAAACGCGAAGAAATTGATAAATGGTTACTTTCTAAATATCATCGTTTAGTGAAAAATGTAAGAGAAGCTTTCTCTTTATACGATTTAAATAAAGTGGTGCGTTATTTAACTCATTTTGTTTCTGAAGATTTATCAAATTGGTATATCAGACGTAATCGTAATCGTTTCTGGGGAAGTACTTTAGATGATTCTAAAAAAAGTGTGTATCGTACGACTTATGAAGTCTTAGTAGGGTTAAGCAAGTTAATTGCTCCAATTATCCCTTATCTTGCCGAAGAATTGTACCGTAATTTAACGGGTAAGGAATCTGTTCATTTGAGTGACTATCCAGAATGTAATGAAAGTTTCATTAATGATACTATTGAAGAAAAGATGGACTTAGTAAGAGATTTAATTAGTATTGGAAGATATGTTAGAGAAGAAGCTAAAATTAAGGTGAGACAACCTTTAAGTGAAGCCTTACTTGATGGAAAAAATAAAGATTTAATTGAAGATTTAATTCCATTAATCAAAGAAGAATTAAATATTAAAGACGTTTTGTTTGTTCATAACTTAAATGATTACATGCATGTGTCTTTAAAACCGAATTTTAAAGTGGTAGGAAAAGTGTTTGGGGCTAAAATAAAGGCATTCCAAACAAAATTAGAAGGATTAGAAAGTCGTTTAGTAGAAAAATTGCAAAAGGGAGAAAGCATTTCTCTTGAAATAGATGGCGAGCAAAAAGAAATTACCCCTGAAATGGTTGATATTCGTATTTCTTCAAAAGAAGGCTTTAATGTGGGAATGGAAAATAATGAGTTTATTATTTTAAATACAGAAATAACCGAAGATTTAATGCTAGAAGGAATGGCAAGAGAATTTGTTTCCAAAGTACAAAATATGCGAAAAACAGTTGGATTAGAGGTCGTTGATCGAATTAAAGTATTTGTTAATCATGAAGCGTTTTTTGATTTAGCTTTGGCTAATTTTGAAGATTATATTAAACAAGAAATTTTAGCTACAGAGATTGATTTTTCTGATGCTATGAACGAAAAGTTTGATTTAAATGGTCATGAAGTGGGCATTAGAATAGAGAAAGAGTCTTAAAGGTTTTTTATGAAAAAAATATTTGCTTTTGTTTGTATTTGTCTTTTAGGGTTAAGTGTTGGTTGTAAGAAAAAAGAAGTTTCTTTAGAAGAATTAAATGAAGTGAATGATAAAATTATCGCTTTTTTCACGGAAAATTTGTCTGAATATGAAAATTATAGTTTTAATTATGTTGATGAAACGAATCACAAAGTGGTTGTAGGGTTATTAGACAATAACCCTGAATGGCAAGAAAAGTTTTTAGAACTTGTTGTACGTTCAGAATACATTCAGTTTGTTAAAGGCGAGGCACTTAAAGATGAAAAAGATTTTAAAAAGAGTTCGAAAGAAATAGAGCGTTGTCTAGAATGTCAATTAGGGGCTTATATTACAACAGAGATTATTCTTCCTACGGATAAAAATCTGAATGAACTTATTGATGTTCCGCTAGATAATGTGTTGTATTCAAATGTAAAGGTGAATTCTTTGGGTGCTATTTTTGTAATCTTAAAAACAGAAGATGAACGTGTCCTAACCTCTTTAGATGATTATTTTAAGAAAAATTATCCTAAACATAAAAAAGAAATTTTTGATGAAGCGTATTATATCTATTTGGATAATGGTTATGATAGTTTTGATTTAAAAGAAGAGTTAAAAGTTTGTAGGTAACTGTATGATGGAAAACAATGATAAAAAAAGTAAAAATCAAAATAAAATTGAAGTCTACCATGGAAGTGGTGAAAAAGTAGAACAACCACAGATATTTTTTACAAAGTATACAAAAGATTTTTCATGGGGATTTTATTGTACAAAAAATAAAGAACAAGCTAGGCGTTGGGCTTTTCGGAAACATAAAGAGGGGATTATTAATGTCTACTCCTATAATGAAAATTGTAATCTTAACGTAAAGAAATTTGAAAATATGTCTAATGAATGGTTAGACTTTATAGCAATGTGTAGAAGTGGTGGTCATCATGAATATGATATTGTAGAAGGTCCTATGGCAGATGATACGATTTGGAATTTTGTCAATGATTTTTTAAATGGAGATATTAGCAGAGAAGTTTTTTGGGAATATGCAAAATTTAAATCGCCAACGCATCAAATTAGTTTTCATACAAAAGAAGCTTTAAATTGTTTACACTTCGAAAGGAGTGAAAACATAGATGATTAAAGATTATAAAAATGATTTATTCTATGTTTGTTCTATGTTTGAATTTATTGCGAGAAAAACCCGTAATAAAATTAAAGATATTGTAAACTATATGAGCGATAGTGATATAGAGCATGAATTAAAGGCGGCTAGTGTAAACCACTGTTTATCGTTTGATCAAGTAAGTGACGAATGGATTGAAAAATACAAAATAAAAAAAGGTGATTTTGATAATATAACGACTTGTAAATATAAGGTTCCTACTTATTTGTCGATTGGCAAAGTTTATCAAAGATTAATTTTAGATGTAATGGAAGATAAAAAGATGGTGGAATGTATTCGTCTAGTCTTTAATTCATTTATATGTGAAGAAATTTCTAATTTTAATTCCAATGTCTATTATAGCAATCCAGATTATCTTAAATGCTCTTTTGAAGCAGGGACTTTACTTTCTTAAAGAAGTATCATTTGTTTTTTAGATTTTGAAATAAAGTGGTTGCATTTTGATTAAGTGTTTTCATAAGAACTTTTTTTGGCATATTTGTGAGTTCACAAATTTTTTGGAAAGTTTCTTTTCCTGTATTATTCGGTTCTTTGGTTAAAAAAGGATAATCTGTTTCAATGAGTAACTTTTCTAAAGGCATCGTTTTGACGACTTCTAAAGATTTTTTTGCGTTCGGCTTGGTAATGTTAGCCCCAACCGAAATGTAGCCTTCTAAATTATTGATTTCTGGTAAAATTTCTAAATCAGGTTGAAAATAATGAAATACAAATCCATAATGTGGTTTGTGTTTTTTCATTATTTCAAGGCAAAGTCTACTTGCATAAATAGAAGCATTTTTGGTTGTGTGGGCATGAATAATAACAGGTAATTTTAATTGATTGGCTAGTTCAATACTTTTTATAAAATTCTTTATTTGAACTTTTATATCGCCTTGGGTGTCAATACCTGTTTCTCCAATCGCTACTATTTTTTTATGATTGTAAGTGGTATAAATTTTTTCTAAAGTTTCTATTTGACCATCATATAAAGGATGAACTCCTAAAGTAGCATAAAAATTAGAATATTTTAAACTAATATTAAGAGCGTCTTGACTTGTTTTAGGATTAAGACCAACATTTATAATCTTCGATACATCTTCATTTTTCTTTGCTAGTTGTAGTTGTTCTTCTAAATTAGGCATCAAGAGAGTATTAAAATGCGCATGCGTATCTATTAAATTTATTTTTGGCATATTTATCACTTCAGAAGTTTATTATAAAATAAGTAATGAGCTTTTTCAATGAAGTTTTTAGTGGTTTATTTTATTTGATAGACTTCTTGTGTGTTTTATATATTCATTAGATTCTTTTTAAATATATCTGGTACTTATCTATTAAAAAATAAAAGGGAAGTTTCTATTATTTTAAAATAATCCAGCAGATTTACATAAAATTTGCTTTTTTCTATTATTTTGGAACTTTTTTGTGAAAAATAAGGATTATTATAGTGTAGGTGATAAAAATGGCTAGTCAACTAAACCTATATAAGTTTAATGAGATTTATGATAAAACGTATTTAGATTTGTCTAAATATGTCATTATTAAATGTCATAATATTAATGATACGCATGATATTATGCAAGAGATCTATTTAGAATTGTGGAATCTTTTAAATAAAAAGGAAATATCAACCGTTAATATTAAAAGTTATCTTATAGGAATAGCAAATAATAAAATTAAAAAACATTATACTCTAATACAAAAACTAAAAACCATTTCTTTATTTGAAACTAATGATAAAGAAATAGAAATAATTGACACAATAGAAGATGCAATGAATATCAATGCTCTTATTATTAAGAAAGAGAATTGGAATGCTATTTGGCAATTTATTAAGAATAAAAAGAATCAAGATATTCCAAAAGTGTTTTATTTATACTATAAGTTGGAATTAAGCATTAGAGAAATTTCTGAAGAGTTACAAAGAAGTGACTCTTACGTAAAACATTTAATTTATAGAACCCTTCACGAATTACAAGTGCATTTTGGAAATGGAGGTCACTAGAATGAGTAATAAAGAAAGGTTAAAGTGTGCAATTGAACAAGATATCAATTTCAAAGAATATTATGACGAAATCATGAATCAAATCAAAAAAGGAGAAGAAAAAATGAAAAAGAAAAGTAATCTATGGAAAGGGGTTTTGGTTCCAATTTGTTTAATAAGCCTTATAAGTGGTATTGTGTTTTTTAATACTAATAAAGAATTCAAAACGAATGTTTATCAACCAGACATTGAAGCAAAAGATAATGTTCATCTCTATATCAATGACATAAGTAAAATGACTCAAGGGGTACTAAGTATTGATGCTGATGTAAAAATAACTCACATTGAAAACATTCTCTATTTTAAAGAAATTGCTGAAGTAAAAATACCAAATGATTTTGATTATCAAGAAGCTCATGAAATATATATTAAACCAGATAGAGAAAGCAATGAATATAGTGTATTACAAAGTTATGTATTTAATTATAGAAATCAAAAAAATGACAGAGATATCAACGTGTCGTTCTCTAAAGAAAATAAGCCTATTCGAGATTATTATTTTTCTTTAGAAGGAAGCAAAATATCTGAAATAAATAATATCGAGTTAAAAATTTTCAAATATAATGAATTGTTTTTTACAGAGTTTAATTATCAAGGAATTAACTTTGATATTGAAACTACAAATATTACTGAACAAGAACTAACTGATTTATTAGTATCCATTTTAAAATAAAATTCATAAAGCAAATCTAAGTAATAGAAAATTTGCTTTTTTTATGGTATAGTTAAATCTATATAAAAATTAGAAAAGAGGTGGAGAAAAATGCAGTTCTTATTAACGTTATTGATTGGAATGGTTGCGGGAGTGATAGATGTTTTGCCTATGATTAAAATGAAAGTAGATAAATATTCTTGTCTTTCCGCATTTGTTTACTATGTCATCGTTCCTTTCATTATCTTTGAAATCCAGTGGTTTAATCAATTATGGTGGTTAAAAGGAGGCATTGTTGCTCTTCTTATAGCCATTCCTGTGATTATTTTAGTTTCAAAAGAAGATAAAAAGAGTCCAGTCGCTATGACAATCATGTCTCTTATATTAGGCAGTATTATTGGTGTTGTAGGTCATTTTTTAAATTTAATGTAATTTTTTATTTTAAATAAAGAAGGTTTTAAAAAGATGTTTAATGTAGTCGTCTATTTCTTCTAAACTGTTTTTTATTTCCTTACGGAAGTATTTGATAATTAAATTAATGCAACCATTTGTAAAAAATGTAATATTTAAATTTAAGTTGGCAATGGGTTTATTTTTTAAAGCATCGTATAATTTTTTATTGATGCTTTTTTCTAGTTTAGAAACAAATAAAAGAGGGGCATTGCTTTTTAACATCATAGTGTAGATGTGTTCATTTTCTTTTAAATAATTAAAAATATGATCAAAATAATAATCTATATCTTCTATAGCATGTTTACTTTTTATCTCGTTTAATTTTTCTAAAGCTTCTTCTTCTAATTCTTTTGCGACATCATAAATGCTACTATAGTGGGTATAAAATGTGGAACGGGTAATGTCGGCTTGTTTAGAAAGTTCAGTTACACTAATGTTTTTTATTTCATTTTTCTCTTGAAGAAGCATGGCAAAACTTTCTTGAATTTTCATTTTAGTTTTTAATGATGAATGATTTTTATTCTGGACTTTCATTTTATCCCTCATTTCTGAAAATATTATCTCATTTTGATAAAAAAAAGTAAACAAAAAATTGACATGTGTCTAAATTTCGACACTATCAATTATTTTGTTCTTTCTTTTTGGAGAAATTGGATTATAATTTTTAATGTTTGTTATAAAAGCAAGCAAAAAATCTATATATTTAGGGGAGGAAAAAAAATGAAAAAATTAACCGATTTTATTGTTGATAAAAGAAATGTTATTTTAGTTTTATTTTTAGTGTTAACCGGTTTATCTATTTATACTATGCAAAAAGTAAAACTGAATTATGAACTTTCAGAATATTTACCCTCATCTTCAGAAACTAGACAAGGGATGGAGAGAATGGAAAGAGAATTTGATGGTGAAAACTCAAGTTCTTTAAATCTCATGTTTGAAGGTTTAAATGAGGAAGAAAAAAACTCTATTTTAGAAAATTTGAAGTCTATTACAGGGGTAGAGAGTGTTAGTTATGATCATACAGAAAAATATAATAAAGAGAATTTTACTTATTACGAAATGACCATTGCTGATACAGAGGATTCGAAACTTGCTAAAAACGTATATGAAACGATCAAGACCAATTATGAAGATTACACACTTTATATGAATGGAACTATTTATGAGCGTAATGGCCCCGTTTTACAAACTTGGATTATTGCGTTAGCGATAGGTTGTGCGATGGTTATTTTAATTATTATGTGTGAATCTTATCTTGAACCTTTCTTATTTTTGTTTACTATTGGTTTGGCTGTTTTTTTAAATAAAGGAACGAATATAATCTTTCCGAGTGTTTCAAATATAACGGATTCTATCGTTGCTATCTTGCAAATGGCTTTGTCTATGGATTACTCAATTATGCTTATGAATCGTTATAGTCAAGAAAAAGAAAACGAAAAAAATAAAGTAAAAGCGATGAAAAAGGCTTTGTATGCTTCTTTCTCATCCATTTCTAGTAGTTCGATTACAACCATTGTCGGTATGCTTGCTTTAGTATTTATGAGTTTTACCATTGGACGAGATCTCGGTTTTGTTTTAGCTAAGGGGGTTCTATTTAGTTTAATTAGTATTTTCTTTTGCTTACCAAGTTTAATTTTAATGTTTGATTCTTTGATAGGGAAAACTAGGAAAAAAGTTTTACCTCTTAAATTAGATTTATTAGGAAAGTTTGCAAATAAGATTCGTTATGTGGCGCCGATTTTACTCATTGCTTTATTTATTGGAAGTTATTTTTTAAAGGGTAATCTTTTGATTGCTTATACCAGTAGTGAGGATGATAAAATCGCTTCTGTGTTTCCAGAAACTAATCAAATTGCTGTGGTGTATAAAAATGAATTAGAAGAACAAGTGGCTTCTTTCTGTCGTAGTTTAAATAAAACGGAAGCCTTAAACACTATTCTTTGTTATGGAAATACATTAAATGAAGAGTTAACAAGCCAAGAATTAACCAAGAAGATGAGTGATTTAGGAACGGATGTTTCTATTCCAGATGAAATACTTAAAATGGTTTATTTTGATTACTTTAATAAAAGGGAAATTAAGCTGTCTTATGAAGAATTTATAAATTTTATTGAGAAAGATATTTTAACGAATGAGGTTTTTAAAGATAAAATAGATGCTTCGATTAAGAAAAACTTGAAATTATTAAAAAATTTTACGACAGAAAAGGAAATAAATAAAAAGAGAAGCGTTAAAGAAATGGCGACTATTTTAGGACTTGATGAGCGTACTGTGAACGATTTATTTGTTTTCTATTCGTCTAAAACAATAAATAATAAAATGACCATCTCAACATTCATAAACTTTTTAAATAAGGACGTTTTAACAAATTCAAGCTATGCGAGCCATGTTAATAAAGCTACGCAAGAACAAATCAAACTGTTGAAACCTTTTTTAGATAAAAATGTCTTAAAAAAAGAAAGTCATTCGAGTGTACTTGCTCAACTTTTTGGAATGGATGAAAGTCAAATTAAACAATTATTTCTATTAAAATATAGTGGAGAAGAGACAAATAAATCGATTTCAATTGCGCAGTTTATCGAGGATGTGTTGTTTTTAAAAAAGAATACAACTTATTTAAATGGTGTGGATACCAGTCTTTTAGAAAGTCTTAAAGCATTTAGTCAAAATGAAGGGAATATTAATACAACAAACGTTCCTAAGACTGTTTTAGAATCGTTTTTTGGTGAGCCTTTAGTGAGTCAAGTTTATAAAGCTTTAAGCTTACCTGATACAACCTTACTTTCTCCTTTAGAGTTTATTACTTTAACTTTAAACTATTTAAATGCTTATTTGTCTGATGCTCAAGTCCAAAGTTTATCTTTAGTTAAAAAAGTGATGGAAGACGCTTTGAATCAAAATCCAACTTATAAAGCCAGTCGCATGGCTATGCTTTTTGGAATGAAAAAAGAACAAGTGATGCAAATTTATACGCTTACAGATTATGTACAAGGGAAGATGGATTCTTATACGATGACACCTGTAAATTTTGTATCGTTTGTCCTTCAAAATAAAGAGGTTATTGGCTTAGATAAGAAAAATGTAGAAAAGTTAGACTTGTTAAGTAAAGTTTGTGCTTCTGTTTTAAATGACACTTCTTATCGTGCAAAAGAGCTTAGTCGTCTTTTTGGAATGGATGAAGAAACGATTCGTTTACTTTATGCGCTTTATTCTTCTAAATCAAAGGAAGTGAAAGTTTCTTTATCGAATATGGTCGATTTTTTACTTACTGATGTTGCTCATCATAACTCTTACTCTTCTTTTATCAATAAAGATACAAAATCTAAGTTAAAAGATGTGAAAGAAATCATGGAGGCATCCTTAAAAAATAAGAAATTTACCAGCCATGAATTAACGAAAAATTTAAGTCACTTTTCTAATGGTTTAGATGAAAATAAAATGGCTTTAATTTATATGTATTATGGTAGTGAGAATTATTATAATGAATCTTGGAAAATGACTGTCTTTTCTTTTGTCTCATTCTTAAAAAATGATCTTTTAAATGATCAACGTTTTAAATCTTTTATAACAAATGAGTTAAAAGAGAAAGTATTTCATGCTCATGAGCAAGTGACCGATGCGAAAGCGTTATTGGTTGGAGAGACTTATTCAAGAATGATTCTGAATACGACTTATCCTGAAGAATCCGAAGAAACTTTTAATTTTATAAAGCAGATCAAAGAAAATTTAAATCATGAAGAAATTTATGTGATCGGAAATTCTCCTATGGCTTTAGAAATGAGTGAATCGTTTCAAAGTGAGCTAGCTTTGATTACGATTTTAACAATGCTCTTTATTTTTATAGTGGTAGCGTTTACCTTTAAGTCTTTGATTATTCCTATTGTATTGGTTCTTTTAATTCAATGTGCTGTGTATGTCACAATGGGTATTTTATCACTAATGGGTGGAAGTGTTTATTTCATAGCTTTACTTATTGTTCAAAGTATTTTAATGGGAGCGACGATTGATTATGCCATTTTGTATACTTCTTATTATTTAGAATCTCGTAAAAGTTTGGATCGTAAAAAAGCTTTAATTCGTGCTTATAATCAATCGATTCATACGATTTTAACTTCTGCCTCTATTCTTATAATTGTCACACTCATTGTTGGCTATTTTGCTTCAGCCATTGCTGCAAAAATTTGTAAAACTTTATCTGAAGGAACCCTTTGTTCAACGATTTTAATTTTAGTTGTTTTACCAGCCGTTCTAGCCGCTTTTGATAAATTTATTGTAAAGAATAAGACGAAATGATATGAACCCCGTTTCTTGGACATAAGAAACGAGGTTTTTATATGAGTAAATTAAGTTATGAAGATAAAATAAATATTTATAAAAAGAAAAAACAAGGACAATCTAGGTATTCTCTTGCAAGAGAATATAGTATAAGAGATTGTAACATATCTTATATAGTTAGTTTAATAGATAAACATGGATATGATATTCTTAGAACAACCAAAAATAAAAAATATCCAAAGCAATATAAGGAAGAAGCAATAAATAGAGTTTTAAAAAATGGAGAGGCAATATGGGCTGTTGCCATTGATATTGGATTGTCTGGGGCAGGAATATTACAAAATTGGATTAAAAAGTATAAGGAAAACGGTTATAATATAGTT
The DNA here is from genome assembly GCA_948466395.1 of uncultured Mycoplasmatota bacterium. Taxonomy (GTDB): domain Bacteria; phylum Bacillota_I; class Bacilli_A; order RF39; family UBA660; genus MGBC108787. Next base: position 20,663 of record CAOKAG010000006.1, on the reverse strand, counting down.
GAACGAAAGCGAGGACGTCCAACTATGCCAAAAGTAACAAAGAAAAAAGAAAACGAAACAGATAAAGAAAAAATCAAAAGATTAGAGGAAGAAAATCTATATTTAAAGGCGGAGCTAGAATATTCAAAAAAATTGAGAGCCGTTGTTCAAGCAAGGAAGAATCAACAACAGAAGAAAAAGTAAATGTTGTAAGTGAACTACGGCTAAAATATCCATTAATGATTCTTCTAAAAATATCTGGCTTAGCAAAATCAGTATATTATTATACTTTGTCTAAAATAGATAAAGATGATAAAAATAAAGAAATTATAGATAAAATAAGAGAAATATTTATAAATAATAAAGAAAGATACGGTTATCGTAGAATTACATTAGAACTTAAGAACCAAGGATATAATGTTAACCATAAAAAAGTTTATAGAATAATGGTTAAACTAGACTTAAAACCATTAAAAAGAAACAAAAGAAAATATTCATCATATAAAGGAACTGTGGGTAAAATAGCTGATAATCTAATCGAAAGAAATTTTAATGTAGAAAAGCCAAATGAAAAATGGTATACAGATGTCACAGAATTTAATCTCCGTGGAGAGAAATGCTATTTATCACCAATATTAGATGGATTTAATGGTGAAGTGGTATCTTATAATACTTCTAAATCACCTAATTTGGAACAAGTACATGATATGCTTAATAAAGCATTTGATAAAAACAATAATCTTGAAGGGCTAATATTTCATTCAGATCAAGGCTGGCAATATCAACACGAATCGTATCAACAAATATTAAAGAATAAAGGAATAAAACAAAGTATGTCCAGAAAAGGAAATAGTATGGATAATGGAATGATGGAAAATTTCTTTGGACTACTTAAAACGGAAATGTTTTATGATCAAGAAAATAAATATAAAAGCATAGATGAGTTAATCTTAGCAATCAATGATTATATTAATTATTATAATTATGATAGAATAAAAGTAAAATTAAAAGGATTGTCTCCTGTGAATTACAGGTTGCAATCCTCTAATTAAAAGCTATTTAAAACTGTCCAACTTTTGGGGTTCAGTTCAAAATAATGTCTTATTTTTTGTTTAAATAAAATTTTATAGAATTCGACAAAAATAGATTGCTTAAGAAATTTTTTTAATTTCTTGAGAAAAAGGGTTATGCCAAACAAAGCCAATCTTTATTATAGCGCCAAGTGGGAGCGCGTTTTCTTTACGATTATGATTAATGAAAATGATTACACGTTAATGGAAAGCTTATTATCTGAAATATTAGAAGGGGAAGTAAAAATAATAGAACACTCAAGAACGCAGTTAAAAGTACAAACAGTAGGAGATAAAGCAAAGACGAGCGATTGTTAATTAAATTAAATGATGAACTCGTTCATTTAGAATTAGAAATAGGAATTGGTAAAGAAACAAAAGTGAAGAATTTAAGTAACTTCCCAAAATGCAACTTGTGGAGAACGATATGATACCAAAACAAAATTTATCACAATAGGGCTCAATTTGGAGAGGAAAAGAAAGAGTATCTTATAGATGACTATAAAAAACAAAAATGAAAAAGAGGAAAGTTTAATTGATAAGATCTTTTAAAAAAATTGATGTAGACAAGATAAAGCGTTTTTGGTATTCTAAAGATGAAAAAAACATTGTTGAAGTCCACAGTTTGTCGCTTTGATGAGCCATGAAGAAGAACAAAGAAAGCTTGCTAATACGATAGAAGCGCTTGCTTTTGAAGATGGAACAAAACAAAAATCTATTGAAATTGCCAAAACTATGCTTCAAGATAATAAAAGTGTTGAAAAAATTATAAAGTATACCCATTTATCCATAAATTAATAGCATTATAAAAAAAAATAGCTTAAGAGGCTTTTTATGAAAGGCGAAGACAAGATTCGAATTTACTTTAAAGAAGAAGATTGTTATTTTAATAAATGGTTCCTTTTTTAAAATACTTTATTGTTAAGTATTTTTTTATTTGAATCTTTAACAAAAAGTTAATTTAGGCATATACTGAAAATGAATCAGTCAAAAGTTTAGTTCCAAGAAAAAATGTGGTATAATAGTTTTTAAATGTGAGAGGGTGAAAACTAATGTTTCATTATCGTAATATCAAAATTAATTATTTTTTTATCAATAACAATAGTTTTAAAACTCTAGTGTTTTTACATGGATGGGGACAGAATATTGAAATGATGCAACCTATTGCTAAACCTTTTTATGAACAATATAATGTTTTAATTATCGATTTACCTGGTTTTGGAAAGTCTAATGAGCCAAAAGAGGTTTGGAGTTTAGAAGATTACGCTGAAATGATTCATGCTTTAATTTGTTCGTTAGAACTTGAGGACGTTTCTCTTATTGGCCATTCTTTTGGAGGTAAAATTTCTATTATTTATGCATCCATCTATGACGTTTCGCAATTAATTTTAATTGCCAGTCCTTATAAAGTGGCAAGAAAGAAAATTTCATTTAAAGTTAAGGTATTAAAAGTTATGGCTAAGATGCCTTTATTTCATAATTGGGCTTTAAAGACAAAGCAAAAAATGGGATCAGTTGATTATCGAAATGCCACACCTAGAATGCGAGATATTTTGGTTAAACATGTGAATACAGATACAACAGAAAATTTGAAAAAAATTAAAGCCCCCACGATTATTTTATGGGGAACAAATGATTCTGCTGTAGGAATTGAAAATGCGTATGAAATAGAATCTTTTATAAAAGATGCAGCGGTCATTCCTTTTATTGGTCGAACCCATTATGTTTATTTGGAAGAACTTAATCGGACGGTTGAGATTATTAAATCTTTTATTCGATAGGAGGAATGTTATGGTTTTTTTTGTTTCTTTAGTCCCTTATTTTATTTATTTATTTTTAAAGACGACTAAAAACTTACAAATGTTACAGCAAAATCGTTATAATCGAGGTAATAAATATTTAAAATGGGTTAAAAGTCATTTAAAAAAGAATTTTTTAAATTGGGATCTTTTCGGTTTTCTTTTACTTTTTTTAATTCGTAGGCCTTTTTTTGAATTACTATTCTTTTTCTATATGTTGGCTTTAATTGCTTTGTCTTTTTATGAATATAAAAGAAGGGTTACGAAATTGCCTTTAAAATATACTGGAAGAATACTACGCCTTTTGGTAACGCTTTTCGTTCTTTATCTTACACCTTTTTTAGGCTTATTAATAGATGAGACTCTTTGTTTTATACTCTTTGTTTTGATGCTTTATCTTAATGCTTTTGTGGTTGTCTTAGCGAATAGTCTTAATTTCCCGATTGAAAAAATGATTAATTATTATTTTAAAATGAAATCATTAAAGCGTTTAAAAAGTTTTAAAAACTTGGATGTAATAGGCGTTACAGGAAGTTATGGAAAGACTAGTAGTAAAAATATTTTATATGATGTGCTAAGTGTTAAATTTAATCCCTTAAAAACACCTAAGAATTACAATACACCTTTTGGTTTAATGATTACCATTAATGATTACTTAGATAAATTTCATGATTATTTTATTGCGGAGATGGGCGCTTGTAAAAAAAATGAAATAAAAGAACTCTGTGATTTGGTTCATCCTAAATATGGTATTTTAACGAAAATAGGTATGGCTCATTTAGAAACGTTTGGAAGTCAAGAAACGATTATTAAGACTAAGTTTGAGTTAATTGAATCTTTGCCGAAGGAAGGTTTAGGGGTTTTAAATGCGGATGATGAAAATCAAGTGAATTATGCTTTGAAAAATACCTGTCCTATTTTGTGGATTGGCATTGATAATAAAGAAAAGGCCGATATTTATGCTGATGAGATTCAACTTAGTAGTGAGGGAACGACGTTTACTTGTCATTTTAAGAAAGAAAAAGAAACCCTTGTTATTCAAACTCGATTACTGGGAAGAGCAAACATCTATAACCTTTTAGCCGCTATTGCGCTAGGCAAACATTTAGGATTAACTCAAGAACAACTAGAACTTGGTGTCAAGAAAGTAAAACCGATTGAACACAGATTGAATATGAAAAAATATTATGATATGGTGTTAATTGATGATGCTTACAATGCTAATATTGAAGGAGCTAAAATGGCTTTAGATGTATTAAATTTAAGTAAGGGTAAGAAAATCGTCATTTCTTCTGGTATTATTGAATTAGGGGCCCTTTCTTATGAAACGAATAAAGAACTTGGAAAATATATGGTCGGTCGTGTGGATGTGGCGATCTTAATTGGCGAAAAGCAAACGAAACCGATTTATGAGGGGTTAATTGAAAAGAAGTTTAAAAAAGAAAACCTCTATGTGGTTCCGACTATTCAAGAAGGGTTGAATCTTTTAAACAAATTAAAAGAGAAAGAAACATATATTTTATTACAAAGTGATTTACCAGATATATTTAATGAAAGTTAGGAGTGAGTAATTTTGAAAATTAAAGTGGGAATTCTTTTTGGAGGCTGTTCTGTTGAACATGAGGTGAGTATTATCACAGCCGTTCAAGCCATGGAGTATTTTGATAAAGAAAAATATGAAGTTATTCCAATTTATATTGATAAAAATAGAAGATGGTTTACGGGAGAAAATTTATTAAAAATGGACTCTTTTAAAGATTTAGAAACGATAGAAAATCGAGCTATTGAAGTTCATTTGGTTCGTCAGGATAAGGATTTTGTTTTAATTAAAGCAAAAGGACTTCTTCACAAACAAGTGGGCATGATTGATGTTGCTTTTCCCATCGTACATGGAAAAGGGGTTGAAGATGGCTCTTTAGCGGGTTATTTAGATACTTTAGGTCTTCCCTATGTAGGTCCTGATATGCTTGGCGCTTCTCTTGGTCAAGATAAAGTGGTTCAAAAACAAGTTCTCAGTGCAGATGGTATTCCAGTAACCCAATTTGTTTGGTTTTATGAAAACGACTATTTAACAGGTAAAAATGCTATTCTTAAAGACATTAAAAAATTAGGCTATCCTGTTATTGTTAAACCAGCACGACTTGGAAGTAGTATTGGTATCAGTTTTGTAAAAGAAGAGCATTTAATTGAAGAAGCGATTGAAAGCGCTCTTCTCTACGACGAAAAAGTTCTTGTTGAGGAAGTGGTTCCAAATTTAGTTGAAGTAGATTGTGCTGTCGTGGGAAATTATGAATCCATGGAAACTTCTTTGATTGGAGAGATGAATACGACGAATGTCTTCTTAACTTTTGATGATAAATATTTAAGTGAAGGTGGCAAGAAATCTTGTAAGAGCGAAAGTACTACAGGTTTTAAAATTCCAGCGGTCTTAGATAAAGAAGTTGAAGAAAAAATCTATGATTATTCTAAAAAAGCTTTTAGAAGTTTAAATTTAAAAGGCATTACTCGTTTTGATTTTTTGGTTAATCAAGAGAGTAAAGAGGTTTATGTTAATGAACCGAATACGATTCCAGGTTGTCTTGCTTTCTTCTTTTTTACAAAGAAAGGAAAAACATATACACAATTATTAGATGAATGTGTTTCTATGACTATTAAAGACTATAAGAATACAGTCAAAAAAGTGACTTCGTTTGAATCAAATGTACTAAGTACTTATAACGGTTCAAAAGGGGAGAAAGGAAAATTAAAATAGAGTTAATCTATTTTTTTTTAACGCTTAGTTAAAATCTGAACAAAGTAAAATTAAAAAGGACTGTTTCCTATAAAATTAGGTAACAATCCTTTAATAAAAAAAGTTATAAACTGTTTAATTTTTAAGATTTAGTTCAATGTGACAGAAATCTTTTATGCTACTTTTTTAGCTTCTCTTGCACTGATTAAAACAGTTTTACCATTCATTTTTTTCTTTTGTAAATTTGGTTTTTGACGTGATTTAACAGCGTTACATGCTTTGCTTCTTAAATTTACAGTTAAAGGTTTCTTTTTTGATATATTTTTAGCCATTTTAGCACCTCCAAAATTTCTTTTTCTTTAAAATATTATCATTAAATAGGCTATAAGTCAAATTTATTTAATCATTTTTCTTTTTAAATCCATTATTTTTTCTTCATCTTCAACTATCTTTTTTATATTGTGAAAGTAAATCAACTCATCATCGTGAAATAATAGTTGTCCTATTTCATATAAAGGTTTATAAATTTTTAATCTTTCTAGAAAAGACCATTCATCTAATTCTATTACATAGTATTCAAAATTTTCTTGAAATAATAATGATAAATGGCAAATAAATTGCTTTTTAACGTCTTCATTAAAAGAAGGAGGTTTTATTTCATAAGAATTTTTTTTATAAAAACGATACGTTGTGGCCTTTATTTTATATTCAGTCATTAAAATCATATCTTCAAAATCAATTAAAGCACTTTGACCGTTTTCTGGGGATAGTATATGATTGGCTAATTTAATGTCATTATGTATTAAATTTTGGCTATGAAAATATTGTAGTTCTATACTTGTATTTATGCATGCTTCTAATCTTTTTTTGTAAGTGATTTGACTCGTATTTTCATTAAAATTTAAGGAATCTTCTAAACATTCTATTAAGTAACCCACTGATATATCATTATAATAAACTAAATCTTCTGGTAAGAGAAATTCAGAATCATTTTTAAGTTTTATGATTTGATTGGTGACATGAATTTTCTCCAATCGTTCTTCTTCATTATTGTAAGAAAAATATTTTTCTAAATATAAAGTATTGTTTCGTGTTTGTTTTCGAAAAGCTGAATTTTTTCCATCTTTAGAAATAAAATAATCATTAAATTGAATTTTTCCCAATGCGATTCTCCTCTCAATTTAGATTTTATCATATAACAAGAGTATCTTATTGTCAAAAAATTTATTCGTAAATGATTAATTCGTGTTGAGCTCGTGTTACCGCGACATAGAATAATCTTTTTTCTGCTTCTGTAAAATAATTGGCTTTATCTTGATAGACAATGACGGCATCAAATTCTAGTCCTTTAGCTAGGTAAGCGGGAATAATAACAAAATCATGAATAAATTCATTGGTGTTACTATCGATGTTGGATAAGTTAAAAGAGGCTTTTAGTTCTTCATAGAGCATAGATGCTAATTCTTCATTTTTTACAATGATGGCTAAGGAGTGGTAGTTTTGCTTTAAGTTCGCAATGTCCCCTTTTAACGTCTCTTTTGAATTTCTTTTTAAGACAGGTTTGTTTATGTTTTTCCTAATTGCACAGATATGATTAAGACCTAAAATGCTATTAGCAAATTCAATGATTTCTTCACTTGAACGATACGTTTTATTTAATTCAACGTATTTCCCTGGAAATAAATTTAAAAGAATATCTAAGCTATTATAAGAATAGAAGGGGTTGATGTTTTGATTGACGTCTCCTAAAATAGTGAAAGAGGCTTTTTTAAATACTTTACTTAAAATAAGATATTGAAGATAACTATAATCTTGGGCCTCATCAATTACAATTTGTAAAATGTTTGGTTCGTAATAGAAACCTTCCATTAATCCTTTTAAGTAGACTAGTAAAAGTGCATCATCATAATTTATTTCTTTATTATGAAGACTCTTTAAGTCTTCCTCTGTTACACTTTGTTTAAAAAATTGACTCTTATAGAATAATTCAAGAAGGGCTTTATAGTCTTTTTTTAAATCCATTGCTTCAAGTAAAAGTTTGTGGTAAACGCTTTTTTTCGTTTTTTTGCCATTATAATTGTTTTCACTAAATTTAAGAGCCATTTCTTCAATACGAGTAAAGAAGGGAAGAGAAGCGTATCTGTATTTAAAAAGTTCATTTAATTCTTCTTTGGAATAGTCAAATACTTTATTTTCAATCAATCCTTTTTTAAATCGAACGTTTTCTTCAAAATATTTCACAAAATTTTCTAAATCACTAATAATGGCATCACTTTGTTTATATTTCATTAATTCTTTATTTCTATAACGCCCTATATAATATTTATTTAAAAAATTAGAATAGGCTTCCACACTTTTGTATTCTTTACACATCTTTTTTAAGTAGTCATGAAAAGTGGTTTGAAGCGTATTTTCTTCACCTAAATCAGGTAAGACATCAGAGATGTATTCGGTAAAAATATTATTAGGAGAAAAAATAATGATTTTATCACTTGTTAAGTTTTTAATTTTATAGAGAAGAAAAGCGATACGATGAAGGGCAACACTTGTTTTTCCACTTCCAGCAATTCCCTGTACAATTAAGTTTTTGTCTTTCGTGTTTCTAATCACTTCATTTTGTTCTTGTTGAATGGTATTCACAATGTTTTTCATTTTATCGTTTGTGGTACTTGCTAGTACTTCTTGTAAGATGTCATCGTTAATATTCAGACTACTATCAACGACTCTTAAAAGTTCTTGTTTTTCAATTTTGTATTGTCTTTTATTTTCTAAGTAAGTGTTTATTATTCCTTCAGGTGCTTCATAGTGACACTCTCCTTTTTCATAGTCATAGAAAATACTTGAAATCGGCGCACGCCAGTCGTAGATTAAGTGGTCTAAATTTTCATCATAAAGATAAGTCATGCCAATATAAATTTTTTGTAATTTATCGTTATCTTGTAAAGTGATAGAAGCGAAGTAGGGGCTACTTTTAATTTTTAATAATTTTTTATAATAGGCACTTTTATTTAAGAGTAAGCCAGCTTCTAACTCATTGTCTGTTGTGACCGCTATTAATTCTTGTTTGTCCATACCACTTTTGTTTTCCCAAGTGTATTTTTTAAATTCTCTTAAATCTTTTTCACTTTTAAAAATTGTCTTTTCTAGTTCTTCAATTTTTTTATTTAAGTATTTAGCTGTCTTACTTAAATAGTCTTTTTCTTTTGTTAATTCTTTTTCGTTCATAATTCCCTCCTTTTAGACAACAAAAAAATCCCCGAAAATCATCTTCGAGTTGTAATAAGTTTTATTAATTAGTTATTTGTAAATAAAAAAGTCAAGTTTATTATAATATTGAAATAAAGTGTTTGTCAATTGCTATTTTTATTGTTAAGGATAAAAATAATCATAGTGAGAGGTAGAAAGCATGATTGATTATAGGGGAGGAAAAAATAAACTCATTTAAAGCTAAAAGATATTAAGGGGCTTCGACAATAGAACTTTTCATTTTTTGTCAAAAATTATAGTGTACGTTATCCCTATTTATGGGAAATGAGAGAAAAAACTTGAACTTGAATTTAAAATTTAATATGGTATCATATAAGTGAACGAAAGTGATAAAATGAAATTAGATGGTAATTTTGAAAAAAGAAAGACAACTGAATTGAAATCAGAAATAAATCAAAGAAGAATAACTATTGAAAAGTATATTATATCAAGGTATTCTGGTATGGATTCTGCACTTGTTCGACATGTATCTGATTTATTTACAAAATCTTCACTTAATGTCAAAGAACTTTATAGAGGTAAGTATGATGATGCTATTAAAGAAGTTGTCGAAAAAATAACCCAACAAAATGTTTCATCTTTAAATGATACTAAGTTTATTCGTGAAACAGAAAAAAAAAGAACCGTTATACCCTCAAGATCCTTCAATTAATCAATCAGAACGACTTAAACAATTAGCTATGGAAGCTTATAATAGAAGAAAAAAATATGATGAAGAAAGAGAGAAATATAGACGGATGTTGCAAGAAGAACAAAGGCAACCTAACAGCTATATACAAACCAAAGAGAACAAAGTATGGTGGAACAGCGTTATAATACGCCCATACAAATTTGTTCTCTTTTTGCTTTTATAAGGAGATAATGATGGTCAAGAACATAAAGTAGGGGATTATGATATAAACAATGTAAAAGGATTTAAAAAAGATTTAGATTCTTCTACTTTTGATGGTGATTTGAGAGAAAGTAGAACAATAGAGCAATGTCATTATGGTAAAGTTTATTTTGACGAAAAAGATATACAATATAAACAAACTTGCGAAGGATGTGGATATACTACAATAGTCAATGAAGAAAATATGATATATCCGACTTTAAAAGAACAATTAGAACTTGAAAGAGAAAATTTACAAAAAGTAAGAACACTTTATTCTAGTCTTTTGAAAACTTATACACAAATTACAGATAGTCATAAAAGATGAAAATATCAAGTTTATTAAATGCTATTATTTTGATGGTGTTTGCATAAATTGCGGCCAAGTAAAGCAAGAAGAGAACGTTAAACAAGATGATTGGAATCCAAAAAGATAAGTATTAAAGAATGAATAAAATCGTTCTTTTTTTTGTTTTAGAGAAATTTATTGTTTAATTGTTTAATCTATACTAAAATAGTTAAAGAAAGAAGTTTAAAAATGATAAAAGAGATAAAAAAAATTATTACTTTTAATATGAAAACCTTAATTACATTTGAAGGAATTTACAAGTTGTCTTCCATATTTATTTTTGTACCGCTTTTTTGGAAATTATTTGATTTTATTATGAAGGTAAGAGGGTATCGTTATTTAACAATAGAAAATATAGGTCCTTTTCTTTTTAATCCTTTAACCATTTTAATGCTTCTTATTCTTGTTTTACTAATCGTTGTTTATTCTATTTTTGATATTCACACGGTGCTCGTTATTTTTGATGCCTCTAAAAATAATCAAAAGATAAGTATTCGAGAAGCCCTTGCCTTATCAATTCCGAAGTCTTTAAAAGTGTTTCATTTTAAGAATTTTTCTTTTACTTTTATCGTGACCTTTTTTATTTTCTTTTTAAATTTAGGACTTACGACGAGTTTTCTTAGTTCATTTTCTATTCCTGAATTTATTTTAAATTATATTCACTCTAAATTGTATATACAGGTGTTTTTTATTCTTTTTCTTTTTATTATGCTTTTTTTTGTTTTACGAAATCTTTATACTTATCACTATTATTTATTAGACGAAAATAGTCTTAAAATTTCTAAGCAAAAAAGTCAAAATTTAAGTAAAAATACCATTGTTAAAGATTTTCTTACTTTAACTTTTACAGAACTTGTGCTTTTTGTTTCTTATATCGTTTTTATTTCTATAGGCATTTTCATTATTTATTTTATTCATTCTTTTTTTGAAAGTGTGTTAATTGAAAGTATTTTAATTACTATTATTGGTTTGTTTATTTTAATTGTTTTCAGTTTTTATTATTTAATTTCAATGCCTTTATGTCTTGCGGTGATTAGTTCTCTTTTTTATCAACATAAGGAAGAGAAAAATGAAACAGTCCATTATTTTAAACTTAGTTCTAAGAAGAGTAAGATTCTTTTAAAAAAATGGAAGAGTTTTAAAATTGGTCTCATTGTTTTTATCTTGTTTAGTGGAAGTCTTTTTACGCATGAAGCCTTAGAAGGAAAATATGATTTTGCCTTTTATGAAGAGAAGCCCATTTTAGTAACAGCGCATCGTGGTGCTTCAAAGGACTTTAAAGAAAATACCATGGAGGCTTTTTTGGAAGCAAAGCGTTTAGAAGCGGACTGGATTGAACTTGATTTACGTTGTACTAAAGATAAACAAGTCGTTGTTTTGCATGATGCTTCATTAAAAAGAACGTATGGAATAAATAAAAAGATTTCAGAAGTGGATTATGAGGAAGTAAATTCTATTCCATTATTTAAAGATGTTCTTCTTTGGGCAAAAGCGAATCAAGTAAAATTGAATGTTGAATTTAAAGCTTCAGGTGATTTTGATTTTCTAGTTTATGAAGTCCTTCGAGAACTTAAAGAAGAAGATTATTTTTTTAATGTGGTCTTAGCAAGTTCTAATTATGAGGTTTTAAAAATGATTAAAGCGTATGATGAACATATTAAGACGGTTTATGTGACGAGTCTTCTTTATGGAGATTTGGAATCGTTAAATGATGCGGATATTTTTAGTGTGAGTGAAGCAAATGTTACCAAAAATTTAATTTCCCAAATTCATGAACAAGAAAAAGAAATTTACGTTTGGACTGTAAATAATAGTGAAACTATTCAAAAAATGAAAGAATTGGGTGTGGATAATGTGATTACAGATGATGTTGCATTGGCTAAAAAAATGCTTGAGGTTCCTAAAAAAAAGAATGTGTTAACGGATTATCTAAAATTGATTGAAAGTTTAATTAATTAAAAAAAATTGTGCTATAATGAAATAAAGATGGGGGAGTCTTTTATGTACGTACCACTTAAAATAACCACCGATTATAGTTTACTTAAAAGCATGATTAAAATTGATGATTTAATGGCTTTCTTGGTTAAAAAAGAGATTAAAAGTTGTGCCATTGTGGATGAGAATTTGTTTGGATGCATTGAGTTTTACCATAAATGTATTAAAAATAATATTCAACCTATTCTTGGACTTTCTCTTCTCTTTTCAGAAAATGACGTCTATTTTTACGCTAAAAACTATCAAGGGTATCAAAATTTATTGAAAATAGAAGCTTTAACTCATCAAAAAAAGTTAGAATTAGAAGATTTAGAACCGTTTAAAGCTGACGTGATGGTCATTCTTCCTTATTCTTCTTTATCTCTTTATTCCTTATTTATTCCTTATTTTGATGTTTATATTGGCTATCAAAACGATGAAGAAAAAAAGCAAGCTTTATTAAAAAGTGAAAAAATTGTTTTTGTTCAATCTATCCATGCCTTATCAAAAGAAGATTTGGTTTATTTAGATTATTTAGAAATGATTGAAAAAGATATTAAAATTGGGGATTATGAAAAAAAAGAAAGGCCTTTTGGGTTTCTTTTAGAGGAAGTATCAAAAGAAGATGAACAAACGACTCTTGATTTTGCCAGTCAAATTGATTTAATGATTCCAATGAATTTAAAACATATTCCTCATTATAAAAATGAATTAGAGGATTCTTCTCTTTTTTTAAAAAACTTAAGTTTAAAAGGATTAAAAAAGCGATTGAATGGATTAGAAAATGAACTTTATTTAAACCGTTTGAATTATGAATTAGATGTGATTCAGAAAATGGGGTTTTGTGATTACATTCTTATTGTTTATGATTACGTTTTGTATGCTAAGAAAAAAAATATTTTTGTAGGGCCTGGAAGAGGAAGTGCCGCGGGTTCATTAGTTTGTTATGTTTTAGGTATTACGGATATTGACCCTATAAAGTATCACTTGTTGTTTGAGCGTTTTTTAAATCCAGAACGTATTACCATGCCCGATATTGACATCGATTTTGAAAATCGAAGAAGAGAAGAAATTATTGACTACATTACCACACGTTATGGAAAAGAACAGGTGGCTTCTATTGTCTCTTTTTCTACTCTAAAAAGTAAACTTGCTTTAAAAGAAGTGGGAAGAGTTTTAGATGTTACGCGCTTAAGTTTTATGAATTTGTTAAAAGAAGTGTCTTCTAAAGTCACTCTAAAAGAAAATTTAGAAAAAGAAATTGTCAAAAAAATATTAGAGGCTGACGAAGAATTAAAAAAGATTTATCAACTTGCTTTAAAGTTGGAAGGATTAAAAAAGAATTGTAGCAAACATGCGGCGGGAGTGGTTATTTCAGATGTCCCTTTATTATCTTTAATTCCGGTTATGGAAGAATATAATGGAAGTTTAACAACAGGAATTACAAAAGATTATTTGGAAGAATTAGGGTTGTTAAAAATGGATTTGTTGGCTATTGAAAATTTAACGATGCTTTCTAATATTTTAGAGTTAATTTATAAAGAGAAGAAAATTAAGATTAATTTAAATAAAATTAATTTGGAAGATAAAGAAGTTTTAGAATTATTTAGTTTGGGGAAAACAGAAGGGGTTTTTCAATTTGAAAGTGCAGGAATGAAAAGTTTTTTACAAAAATTAAAACCAAGATGCTTTTCCGATTTAGTGGCGGCGATTGCGCTTTACAGACCTGGACCCATGGATAATATCAATTCGTTTATAAGAAGAAAAGAAGGACAAGAAGAGGTGCGTTATTTGCATCCTGATTTAGTACCGATTTTAGAGGAAACAGAAGGAATCATTGTTTATCAAGAACAAGTCATGCAACTTTTAGTGCTGGTGGCGGATTACAGTTTTGCTGAAGCGGATTTGATTCGAAGAGCCATGAGTAAAAAAGAGCGAGCGGTTATTTTAAATGAGGAATCACGTTTTATTAAACGAGCCATAAATAAAGGCTATCAAGAAGCCTTAGCTAAAGAATTGTTTCAGTTGATTCTCAAATTTGCGGATTATGGGTTTAATAAATCTCATTCGGTGGCTTATGCCCTTATTGGGTATTGGATGGCTTATTTAAAAGTGAAAACCAAAGAGTTTTTCTTAATTAATCTTCTTAATATGAGTATTGGAAGTGAAGCGAAGACCAAAGAATATTTAGTTCTAGCAAAACGTTATCGTCTTCAACTGGTTCATCCACATATTAATTTAAGTGAAGCGTGGTACGTTTTAGATCATCATCAACTTATTTTGCCTTTATCTATTATAAAAGGTATTAATCCAGTTACGGTTCATCAACTGTTAGAAGAAAGAGAAAAAAATGGTCTGTTTCAAGATTATATTGATTTTGTAAGAAGAACGTTTAATAAAAATGTTAATCAACGTATTCTAGAACTTTTAATTGATGCCAATACTTTAAGAGATTTTGGAAATATGACCACTTTAAAAGAAAATTTAGAAAATGTGTTTTCGTTTGCTAAGTTATCGGAAGGAATTGATTCTTCTTTACTTTTAAAGCCAGTGATTAAAGAATTTCAAGATGAAAGTGATTTACTAGCTAGAGAATTAAAAAGTTATGGTTTTTATATTACCAATCATCCAACAAGTATTTATACGGATTCAGGAATTGTGAAATTAGAACATCTACCAGAATCTTTTGATAAGTACATTCGAGTGATTGTTTTAATTGAAAGTATTAGAGAAACGAAAACGAAAAAAGGAGAGGCTATGGCTTTTATTGAAGCGAGTGATGAAACGGGTCAAGGTTTATTTATTGTTTTTTCAAAACAAATGAATTTAATAGAAAATTTAAAAAAGCAAGATGTGGTGGAGATCCAAGGAAGAGTGACGAAACGTTTTGATACGTATCAAATGAATGTTAATAATATTATAAAGAAGTAGGTGTGTTATGGATGGGGATTTAAAGCGATTTTTTGAAAGTATAGGTTTTAATTATCAAGAAGAGATTTTTAAGAATACTAAGATTTTAAAAGTGCGTTATTTAAAAGAGAAAGCAATATTTGAAGTTTATTTAGAAAGTCGGTATTTGTTGCCTTTTTCAGAAGTTCAAACGATTCTTGATTTAGCAAGTAAAGGCATTCGACAAAAGAATAAGTGTGTCGTGTATTTTAGTTATACGATTAAAACGCTAGATGATGTCTTGATTTATTTAAAAGCACTTATACAGGAATTGGTTAATGAACGTCCTTCTTTAATAAATTTATTGGAGTCGAAAATAGAGATTGATGATGAAATTATTACTCTTGAAGTGGCTTCAAAGTTAGAAGAAATGGAAATGGTTCGGGTTAATAAGCGATTAGAAAATCAACTTCATTTAATGGGACTCGGTGATTTTAAAATTACTACGGTTGTGAATGATGCGATGAACGCTTCTTTGAAAGAAGATTTAGAAAAAAGTAGGTTTGGACAATTGGATAAAAAAGAAGTGGTGGTGTATGAACATCAAGCGGTGGATAGTGATGCTATTACGCCTCTTCATAATATTATGGGGATTATTGATCATGTGACGAGTGAAGCCTATGTCTTTGGAATTGAAGGCAAAGAGTTTGAAAAAACGAATTTAATTACTTTAAAAGTGAGTGATAAGACTGATAGTATTTTAGTTAAAATTTGGAAAAAACAAAAAGAGGATTATGAACAAGCTTTAAATGAGTTTAAAGAAAATAGTTGGTATCGTTTTAGTGGAAAAGTCGTTTATGATGAGTTTTGTAAAGATTTGGTTTTTATGGTGCATAAATGGGAAGCGATTCCTACTAAAGAAGAGATAATCACTGAAAAAACAGAGTGTCCAAGAGTCGAGTTGCATACGCATACGATGATGAGTGCCATGGATGGCGTGATTGATGCCAAAACGCTTGTGAAACATGCTTATAAGATGGGTCAAAGAGCCATAGGCGTGGTGGATCATAACTGTTGTCAAGCTTTTCCGGATTTATTTCATGCGGTGGGCGATATTAATAAAGGGAAAGAAGAAAAGGATAAATTTAAAGTTTTGTATGGGGCTGAGATGAATGTGGTGGCGGATGAAATCGATGTGATTACTCATCCTAAAACCTATACTTTTTTAGAGGATACGTTTGTGGTTTTCGATACTGAAACTACAGGACTCTATGCGGGTAAGGATACGATGATTGAAATTGGTGCGGTTAAAATCCGAAATGGTGAAATTTTGGACCGTTTTGATCAGTTGATTGACCCAGGTCGACCTATTCCAAGTAAGATTACAGAGATTACTTTTATTACCGATGAAATGGTGAAAGGGTGCCCTGATGAGGAGACGGTTACGAAACAATTTATCGAGTGGGTCGGGGATTTGCCTCTTGTTGCTCATAATGCTAAATTTGATATTTCCATGATGTGTGCGGCTTTTAATAAATACCATTTAGGAGAGTTTTCTTATACGGTGATTGATACGATGGGACTTGCTCGAATCTTACATCCCGAGTGGATGAACCATAAACTTTCGACTTTAACTAAAAAGTTAGATGTGCCTTGGGATGAAGATAAACACCATCGTGCGGATTACGATGCTGAGGGGACAGCGATTGCTTTTTATAAAATGAGTAAAGCGTTTGATGATCAAAATGTCAGTACGACAGATGATTTAATGTCTAGTTTTGATATTGAAAGTTTGATTAAGTTTGCTCGTCCTTTTCATGTGACGCTTTTAGCTAAAAATCGCGAAGGGTTAAAAAATTTATTTAAAATTATTTCCATTGCTAATACGAAGTATTTATATAAAAACGATGCTCCTAAAATACCACGACAAGAAGTGGAACGTTTAAGAGAAGGGTTACTTATTGGAAGTGCTTGTATTAATGGAGAGGTTTTTAAGGATTCTCTTAATAAAGAGGATGAAGAAATGGTTAATATGATGAGCTTTTATGATTACATTGAAGTTCAACCTGTTAGTGCTTTTATTCATTTGATAGGAGAGGATAAAAAGTTTTTGACCGAAAAGGAAGCGCAAAAGTATTTGAAAAGAATTGTTGATGTTGCTAAAACCGCTGGTAAAATGGTGGTGGCTACAGGAGACGTTCATAATCTAAAAAAAGAAGATAAAATTTATCGTGAGATTGTAATTAATCAAAAATTCAATGGTAAATTGCATCCTTTAAATTATAAAGGGCAAGAGATTCCAAATATGTATTTAAAGACGACCGAGGAAATGATGGAAGATTTTAGCTTTTTAGGTGATGCATTAAGTCAAGAAATTGTTGTAGAAAATACAAATAAAATTGCTTCTATGTGTGAAGAAATTGAGGTGATTATTGATACCCCTAATCCTTTTGCACCAAAGATTCCAAAGTCAGTTGAGACGATGACTCAGTTGGTTTATGAACGGGCTGATGAACTTTATGGTCATCCTCTTCCCCTAAATATTGAAGAGCGTCTAGCAAAAGAACTTTATGGCGATGCCATTATTAAAGCGTGTCTAGAAGAGGAAAAAGAGGAGGAGAAAGCTTTTTCATTGGTTCATACTATTATTAATCAAGGAAAAGAAGCGGTAAAAGAGTGTGTGAAAAAACATTTAAGTCAAGAAGAAATTGAAGACAAGAATGAAGAAGAACGAGACAAAATAGCTTATAAAAAATTAGGAGGTATTATTGGAGCTAATTATGATGTGATTTATTTAATTGCTCAAAAGCTTGTTAAGCATTCTAATGATGAAGGGTTCTTAGTAGGTTCTAGAGGAAGTGTAGGTTCTTCTTTCGTTGCGAATATGATGGGAATTACAGAGGTCAATAGTCTACCCGCTCATTATCGTTGTCCTAAATGCAAACACAGTGTGTTTAATGATGAAGCGGGGGTGGCATTAGGTGTTGCTTATTCCTGTGGTTTTGATTTACCTGATAAAATGTGTCTATTGTGTGGAGAAAAAATGGCCAAGGATGGACACGATATTCCATTTGCTACCTTTTTAGGCTTTAATGCGGATAAAGTGCCAGATATAGATCTTAACTTCTCTGATTTAAACCAAGCGAGTGCACATGACTATACAAAAGTGTTGTTTGGGGTTGATAATGTTTATCGTGCGGGAACAATTGGTACCGTAGCTGAAAAAACAGCGGTTGGTTATGTCCTAGGGTATTGTGAAGCGAAAGGAATTACGATGCGAAAGATAGAAACCGAACGGTTAGCAGTAGGCTGTACTGGCGTTAAAAGAACAACAGGTCAACATCCAGGAGGGATTGTCGTTATTCCAGATTATATGGAGGTTTACGATTTTACACCTTTTCAATTTCCTTCTGATGACCCTTCAAAAGCTTGGCGTACGACTCACTTTGATTACCATGCAATTGATGCGGATGTTTTAAAATTAGATATTTTAGGGCATACCGATCCTACTCAACTACGAATGATTCAAGATATTACGGGAGATGATGTGACGAAAGTCCCTTTAGATGATAAAGAGACAATGGCACTTTTTACAGGAACCGATTCTTTAGGTGTTACTCCTGAACAGATTATGTGTGAGACAGGCACGCTTGGCGTTCCAGAGTTTGGAACAGGATTTACGATCCAACTGGTTAAAGATGCAAAGCCAACGACTTTTGCAGAACTTGTAAAAATTTCAGGGCTTGCTCATGGAACAGACGTTTGGCTTGGTAATGCTCAAGAGTTAATACGAAAGAATATTTGTCCTTTTAAAGATGTTATAGGGTGTCGTGATGATATTATGGTTGAGTTGATGAATAAAGGTGTTCCTCCTATTAAAGCTTTCAAAATTATGGAGTTTGTTCGTAAAGGTAAAGCGAGTAAAAAAGCGTTACAAGAGGAATGGCAAGGTTATGTAGAAATTTTAAAAGAGTATAAAATTCCAGATTGGTATATTGATTCTTGTCAAAAAATAAAATACATGTTTCCAAAAGCGCACGCTGCGGCTTATGTTACCAGTGCTTTTCGTATAGCTTGGTATAAAGTTCATAAACCTATTGTTTATTATGGTACGTATTTTTCAACACGCTTTCAAGATTTTGATCCTGAAGTAATGACCAAAGGGTATGAGGCTATAAAAGAAAAAATGATTGAAATTAAAGGACAAGAAAAGTTAAGTAATAAGGATGAGTCTTTATTAGAAACTTTAAAACTTGCTTTAGAAGCGACGGCTCGAGGCATTAAATTTAAAATGATTGATATTGAAAAAAGTGATGGTAAAAATTTTGTTATTGATTTTGAAGAAAATGCTTTGTACATGCCTTTTTGTAGCTTGGATGGGCTAGGAGATTCCGTTGCCACTAAAATAATTGAAGAAAGAGAAATTAAGTCCTTTTATTGCATTGAGGATTTCCAAAATAGAGGCAAAGTGAATGCAACAACAGTTGAAAAAATGAAGCTTTTAGATATTTTTAAAGGGTTACCTGAAACGAGTCAATTAAGTTTATTTTAAGAATGAAATTTTTATATTTCATTTTTTATTTTTTTCGATTAAACTCTTTGGGTAAGCCTCTTTTTTATCGGTTCGACACAATAAATAATCAATGCTAGTGTTATAATAATTGGCTAATTTTGCTAGATAATCAATGGGGATTAATCGTTTCCCAATTTCATATTCACTGTATTGTTGTTGTTTAATTCCTAATATTTTAGCTATATCTTTTTGATATAAATCTTTGTCTTCTCTTAATTCTTTTAACCTAGCTATGTTCATAGGGCACCTCTTTGTTTTATTTTTTCATACAAAATAACTTTTGTGTTGACTGTACAAAAGATGTTATGTATAATCAAAATACATACAATATAAATTTTGTATTTGGGAGAATAAAAATGAAATTACAAGAATTTAAAAAAAATAAAAAAAGAAATCGAATGATTTTGTTTTCAGTGTTAGGCATTCTTTTTATAGTAGGAGTCCTTACTCTTTTTAAAACGTTTGCATTTTATAAAGAAGAAGCAGAGTTTAATGTGATAAGAGGAAGAGTGCCTAATTTTGTTGCTAATGATTTAATGCTTGCTATCCAAGTGGATGGTCAAACACAAACACGTATCCCAGAAGATAAGAAAGGTTATAAAGTCAGTATTACTTGTGATCATGATGCGACAGGAACATGGAATTATGAGACAGGATCCATTACTATTGATGGTTTTACTGAGGTTACCAAGTGTAGTGTCAATTTTGAAAGTATATATACGATCTATGTCAATGGAGAAAAAGTTAATGCGTTTCCAAGTCAAGGAAATTATGAAACGAGTATGACTTGTGATAAAGGAAGTGCGAGTTGGAATAAAGAAGAGTGGCAACCCAATGTGAGTACTTTTGATCCAGAGATGAAATGTGATGTGGTGTTTACGGGAAACGATTACTTGTTTACAACTATCATCGTCAATGGGGAAGAACAAACAACTTTGCCAGAAAAAGGAGTGTATCCCATCGAGTTTACTTGTGAGAATGGAAGTGGAACGTGGGATCGAGTTAATTGGAAACCTGTTATGAGTGAGTTAAATGCGAATACAAAATGTACAATAAAGTTCTCATCGCTTTATAATGAAGCGACATTAAATGGAGCAGATCCAAATTTAGGAGATGAGATGGTGCCAATCTTAATCGGAAATGGTGGAAGTGTGACTTATG
>CAOKAG010000005.1 GCA_948466395.1 uncultured Mycoplasmatota bacterium | reverse complement strand
ATATGTTTAAAACGAGTTATAATTATAAAAGAAATCTAGATAGCCATATGATGAAGAATACCGAATGGGGAGCAGTAGCTTACTTAACCCATTCTATCTATGGAAAATGTAATGGAAACACTTGTGAAGAAGTATACATCAATAATAATAGTAATTATGTTACAGGATGGTCAGGAATCAGTGCAAGTGCAAGCGAATCAAATAGTGATGGTTATGCTTATAGTAACGCAAATAGTGTCAAAGCTAGTAGTACAGGAAATTATAGTGGCATCTATGATTTAAGTGGAGGAGTATTGGAATATGTCGCAGGAGTCAGAGGAGAGTTAATATCAGGAAGTGGAGGATTCACTTCAAGTGATATAAGTACCTATAATAAAAAGTATTATGATACCTACTCAACCAGTGTAAATAGTTATACAACTTATACAACAAGAATCCTAGGTGATGCCACCGCAGAAACAAAAGGTTGGAATGGTGACACTGTGACCTTTGTTAGCTCGGGCAGTCCATGGTTCAGTCGTGGAGGTAACTATAATAATACGTCTAATGCGGGAATCTTCAACTTCTTCCACTATACTGGTACGAACAGCAATGTTCGTGGTTTCCGTGTGGTGCTTGCCTTTTAGTTTGAAAGGTAGGAATTAAATAAAAGAACAAAAGAATTAAAAAAAAGTTCTTTTTTTTATTAAATAGTACGTCTAGCATTTAAGGAAGTATTTGCTTTATTATTTAAATAACGCTATAATGTTTTTGATTTAGAGGGATGGTATGAAAATAGATTTAAATAAGATACGTATGTGTGTCGGTCAAGATTCTTTTAATAAAGGAAGAAATTTTCCATTTGAAAATATTAAACTTCAATGCCAAGAACGCTTTTTTGAGGAAGAAAGGTTTACTTATTTGGTACGTTCAGAAAATCATTATTTAAGACGTTATTATGTAGAAATTCAATTGTATCATGATGAAATTAAGGATGTGGATTGTAATTGCCCTCAGTTTGCTTCATGGGGAACGTGTAAGCATGTTGCTGCCTGTCTTTTAAAATATCGAGAAGAAAGTATTGATCCTCAAGAAAAGAAATTAAGTGTTTCAAAGGAGATACTCAATGCTTTTTATCAGCCAGAAAAAGAAAGTTTTTATATTAAAAAAGAACTGCATTTGGAAGTGACTTTAACTTTTTATGAAACGTATTATGAACCTGAAGTAAAAGTTGAATTAAAAATAGGTCTTGATAAACTTTATAGTTTGAATAATAAATTAAATTCCTTTTTAACGGTTTATGAAGAGGGAGAGCAAAGTTTAACTTTTGGAAAGAATTTTACTTATTTACCTCAAGAACATTATTTTTCAGTTATGGATGATACCATTATTCGTTATTTAGTACGTTTGTCTCATGGTCAAGCTTATTATAATTTCCGAAATCTAGTTTTTTCATTGGAAGAATTTTCTTATTTCCTAGAATTACTAGAAAATAAGAAATTTTATATAGCTGGTCATGGCGAAATTAATAAAATCGTGAAGGAAAATCCAATTCAATTATCTTTACAAAAGAAAAATGGTTTTTATAAAGTCGCTTTTTTGAATCAAGAGGTGGATTTTTTAACTAATGATTGCAAGTATATGGTAAAAGATTGTACTCTTTATGTTCTTCCTCCAAAATCAAGTCGTGCCCTTTCTTTAATGCAAACGAATCATTTACATGATATAGAATTTAAAGAGGAAGAGTTGGAAATTTTTAAAAAAGGGTTATTACCTGTTATTCAAAATAATCTTATTTTAGATGAAACGTTGAAAGATGAGATTGTTCTTGGTGTCATGCCTATTCCTAAACTTTATTTTGATTTGGAGAAAGAAAAAATTTGTTGTCATTTAAAATTTTCTTATCAAGATAGAATCGTGGATTTTTTTGAAGAAGGAGGATTGATTGTTCGAAATCGTGAAGAAGAGACGAAAGTTTTACAAGTTCTTTTAGATTTAGGATTTGAAATTTCTGATCAAGGACTTTATTTATTTGATTGGGAGTGGATTGGTGAATTTTTAGAACATTCTTTGCCTATTTTGGCTACTCAGTATGAAGTTTTTACATCTGATAAAATGAAAGAAATAAACATTCTTAAAAATACTCCTATTCGTTCGCATTTTGGGATTGGAAAAGATCAAATTTTAACGTATGATTTTGATTTAGGAGAAATAAAAGATTCCGAAATTGTTTCGATATTAGAAGAATTAAAAAATAATAAAAAGTATTATCGTTTAAAAAATGGTGATATTCTTAATTTAAATCAAAATGAAGATTTAAACGCTTTTGAGGTATTGGTTAATCAGTTAGGCTTGTCCTCTAAAGAAATTAAGAGTGGGAAAGGAGAAATTCCAAAGTATCGAGCTATTTATTTGGATTTATTAAAAAAAGAACGTTGTTCAATTATTCAAACTAATAATCGTTTTGATGAATTAATCCATCAGTTTCATGCTTATAAAAATACCCCTCTTTGCTTAAATGTGGAGGATAAAAAAATTTTAAGAGAATATCAAGAACTGGGTGTTCAATGGCTCTATCATTTGTATAAGTGTGGTTTTGGAGGTCTTCTCGCTGATGAAATGGGTCTTGGAAAATCGATTCAATTGATTTATTTAATTAAATTGGTTTTAAAAGAGAAACCAAAAGCTAAGATTTTAATTGTAGCTCCTACTTCCTTAATATATAATTGGAGTGAGGAATTTTCTAAATTTGGTAAAGAAATAAAATATAAAGTTTTTGCAGAAAATAAAGAAAAAAGAAAAAATGAATTGGAAGCTTTGGATACGGTTCAAGTTTTAATTACGACTTATGGTTTAATTAGACAAGATCAAGAAAAGTATTTAGCTATGAATTTTGAAGTCATTGCTATAGATGAAGCCCAAACGATTAAAAATGCAGAAGCTCAAATGACCAAAATTTTAAAACAACTAAAAGCTGTTTGTAAATTCGCTTTGACAGGAACGCCACTTGAAAATTCGGTTTTAGAATTATGGAGTATTTTTGATTTTATTTTACCTGGTTATTTGACTCGTTTAAGTGATTTTCAGAAGAAGTATTTAATAAAAGAGGTTAATGAAAGAAGTCTTTCTATTCTTGAACAATTAAAGATTCAAATACGACCTTTTTTATTAAGAAGAAAGAAAGAAGAGGTCGTCAAAGAACTTCCTCCTAAAATAGAAAATAATATTTCGATTGATTTAAATAAAGAACAGAAAAAATTATATGGAGCGTTTTTAGAGAAAGCTAAAAAAGAAATGGAAGAAATTATTGAAACAGAAGGATTTAAAAAAGGAAATTTTAAAATTTTGCAACTTTTGACTCGATTGAGACAAATTTGTATTGATCCTCAACTTGTTTTTAAAGATTATCAAGGAAAGAGTGCAAAAATTGAGCAATTAATTGATATTACAAAAGGCATCATCGAGAATGGTCATAAGATTTTATTATTTACAAGTTTTAAAAGTGCTTTGGAAATTGTTGAAAAAGAATTTTCGAAAAATCATATTTCTACTTATGTGATTGATGGAAGTGTTTCAGCTAAAAAAAGAATGGAATTGGTAACTCAATTTAATCAAGATGCAACAAATGTTTTTTTGATTACTTTAAAAGCAGGGGGAACAGGATTAAACCTTACTAGTGCAGATGTGGTTATTCATTTGGATTTGTGGTGGAATCCTCAAGTGGAAAATCAAGCCACCGATCGTGCTCATCGTATTGGCCAAACTAAAACGGTTGAAGTTATTAAGCTTATTTGTAAAGGAACAATTGAAGAGCGAATATTAGAACTTCAAACTAAGAAAAAGATTTTAAGTGAGAATTTGATTGAAGGAAAAGATTGTGATCAAAATATTTTCTCTCAGTTAACGGAAAATGAGATTAAAGTCTTGTTGACTTTAGATCAAGAAAGTTTGTCCTAAAATAAAAATAAAACTTCGAGGGTCTTTTTTTGTTATTTTTATTCTTTTAGCGTGTTTTTCATACAATTTGACTTTCTTTTTTCTTTTAGATGTGCTATTTTATTAAACGTTATTTAAAGAAAGGGAAAGAGTAAGTGAAGAATATAATTAATTTAGAAGAAGCCAAAACTAAAAATAATCAAAAGGATGCCCTAAAAAAAAGATTAGAAATTCTACGGGTGGTGATTAAATTATTACATCATCAAAAATTGACAAAGAAAGATCAAGAAATAATCATTAATTATTATAAAGCTATGACTTTGTTTGGTGGATTACAGATGATGAGAGAAGAAGCAAAAGTCGAGGCCTATTCTTTAATTGAAAGTTATATAGGTGATCTTTCATTACTTTATTCTTCTGATCTACGTCGTATGCTTTTTAACGCATATGATGCTTGTCAAAATCAAGAAGAAAATGTTCAATTTAAAATGTAAAAAAATAAGTTTAGCCACTTATTTTTTTTAAGAGATATTTTTCTAATTTATCAATACATTCGTAAAGAATAAAAGAAATTAGAATTAGAATAATGATACCACTCATTACAATATTTAAATTAAATATTTGTGTTCCATAGATTATTAGGTATCCTATACCTTTGCGACTGACTAAAAATTCTCCAGAAATACAACCAATTAAAGATAAAGAAATATTGATTTTGAAACTGGCAATGATGGTTTTAAACGATTCTGGAATCACTACTTTTGATAAGATTTGAAATTTAGTTGCTTTAAAAGATTTTAATAGTTTTATTTTATAATTATCAGTATTTAAAAAACCATTATAAATAGTAATAATACTGATAATTAAATTAATTAGTAAAGCCATAACAATGATGGAGTTCGTATTTGCTCCACACCAAATGATTATAATTGGACCTAATGCGACTTTGGGTAGAGAATTTAACATGGTTAAAAATGGGTCTAATATTTTTTGGAGTAGGGGTAGTTCATAGAGTAAAACAGCTATCATAAATCCTAGAGATATTCCAAGAGTAAACGCAATAATGGTTTCAAAAACGGTGGTTAGTATATGAGTGATTAAATTATAATTTTGATAAAGTGAAAAGATGGTTTCAACGATTTTTTTAGGACTTGAGAAAATAAAAGGGTTTATGATTTTTTGATCGGATAAGCATTGCCATAGTAAAAGAAAAGAGAGCGTTAAAACAAGTTGAGAGACGATAATGATGATTTTTTTTGTTTTCTTTTTTCTTAAAAATGCAATTTGTTCTTTAGACATTAGTATCAATGCTCTCCCATATTTTATCGTAGTATTCCATAAATTTTTTATCTTTTCTTTTCGCTATTGGGTTTTGATTTTCTTTTAAATCAATTGAATACATTTTTTTAATAGTACAAGGTCTTTTACTTAAAATATAGACTTTATCGGATAAACTGATGGCTTCAGCAATATCGTGTGTCACTATAATCGCTGTTTTTTTCTCATTTTTTATAATTTCATAGACGTCATTACTAATGGCTAAGCGACTTTGATAGTCCAAAGCACTAAATGGTTCATCTAGTAATAAAATATCGGGATGGATAGCAAGTGTTCTAATTAAAGCGACTCTTTGTTTCATGCCCCCTGATAAACATGAGGGATACTTGTCACTGAATTCCCATAAATTGTATTTTTTTAATAAAGATTTGACGTATTCTTCTTTTTCTTTTGTTTTTTGCTTTTCGATAGTAAGTCCAATTAAACAATTTTCATAAATGGTTAACCATGGAAATAGACAATCGCTTTGAAACATGTAACCAATTTTCAAGTTGGGTTCGTTAAAATTTATTGTACCACTGGTTTTTTCTTCTAATCCCGATATAATATTTAAGAGTGTTGATTTTCCACACCCTGATGATCCTACAATTGCAATAAATTCATTTTTATAAACCTCTAGATTGATGTTTTCAATGGCATTAATTTCTCCATCTTCGGTGTTGTATTTTTTGGTTATATTTTTAATATCTAAAAGTTTATTCATTATTTAAATTATTGATTAATTGATCGTATGGAACATCGTTTTCAAGTAATTTGGCATCCATCATAATGTTTTCTAAATTTTTATAACTTTCTTCTGTAATAAAACTGTTTGAAAGCCAAGAATCGTATTTTTTATAATTGTCGACAATGGTTGTTAGATCGGTTAGTGAAATGTCTGGAAATTGTGGTAAGATGATTTTGGCAATTTCTTCAGATGAATGATTTTTTACATACTCTAATCCTTTATTAATGGCTTTTGTAAAGTTAATTAAGGTTTCTTTATTGTTTTCTAAATAACTTTTTCTTGAATAGAAAGCGGTATAAGGGACTTCACCTGAATAAGCTCCAATGTTTCCAACAATGTGTCCATAGCCTTCTTTAACTAACTTTGTGGCATTTGGTTCTCTTAGTGCAAGTATAAGAAGTCACTAATATTGTTCAAAATAAATTTCCATATAAAATACTGCTGAGTTCTAGGAAAACTAGGACTTTTTTAGTATAATTTATTAGAGGTGACTAGCTATGATAGATTTATTTTATGAATATACTGAAGATAATTTACGTGTACAGGGAACATACTTTGATTCAGGTAAACTAGATTGTTGTGTATTATTTATTCATGGACAAGCACAAAGTATTGTAGATAACTATTTTGCCTATGTTTTAGGAAAATATCTTTCTAATAATGGAACCAGTTTTTTATATAGTCATAATCGTGGTTATTCTTATATCAACTGTATGAGTAAAAAGGATGGTAATTTAAAATTTAATGGTGCTACTTTTGAAATATTTGAAGATTGTTTAAAAGATATTGAGGTTTGGATAAAAAAAGTAAAAGAATTAGGATATAAAAAGATTATTTTAATGGGACATAGTTTGGGATGTAACAAAGCATTATATTATTTATCAAAAAGCAAAGATGATGTACAAGGTCTTATTTTAGCTTCGGCATCCGATATGGTTGGTATTACAAAAAAGGAAGAAAGCAAGTTTGATAATTTATTAAGTGAAGCAGAAAGCAATGTAAAAAATAATAATCCTAGAAAGTTACTAAATACATTAATTGGTGGGACTGATTATATAAGCTCTGCCACTTTTATAAACGAATCTTTAGAAAATAGTAATATTGATAATTTTCCTATTGAAAGAAATCCAGAAATCTTTGAACAATTATCTACTATTAATATACCAATTCTATCTTTTGCTGGAAGTAATGAATATCCAACATATTTAAAGCAATATTTATTAAAAGAAAAGGCAATTAATTGTAATAATTTTGAATATCAAATTATAGATAATACAAATCATTTTTATAACAACAAAGAAGAAGAGATTTCTAAAATAATTTTAAAATGGATAAATAGAAATATTAAATAAGATTAGGAGTGATTCAATGAAAAATAATATGATTATATATGTATCAAAAGATGGTAATGTAAAAGTTGATGTTAATATACAAAATGAAGATATATGGATGAGTCAAGATGTAATGGCTAATCTTTATGATACTACTAAAAATAATATTTCTATGCACTTAAAAAATATTTTTGATGAAGGTGAGTTACAAAAAGATTCAGTTGTTAAGAAATTCTTAACAACTGCTAATGATGGTAAAAAGTATAATGTTTTGCACTATAATTTAGATGCTATTATTGCTGTTGGGTATAGAATTAACTCTAAAAAGGCTACTGAATTTAGAATATGGGCAACTAAGGTATTAAAAGAATATATGATTAAAGGTTTTGTTTTAAATGATGAGAGATTAAAAAATAATGGTGAAAGTCCATACTTTGAAGAATTACTTGCTAGAATTCGTGATATTAGATCTTCGGAAAAAATTTTTTGGAGAAAAGTATTGGATATTTATGCAACTTCAATTGATTATAATCCCAAAGATAAATTATCTATAAATTTTTTCAAAACTGTGCAAAACAAAATGCATTATGCTACTCATGGCAATACCGCTGCTGAAGTAATATTTAAACGAGTTGATTCTAATAAAGAAAATCTAGGACTTACTAATTTTAAAGGTGATTATCCAACAAAAAGTGAAACTGAAATTGCTAAAAACTATTTAACTGAGGAAGAACTTAATACTCTAAATAGAATGGTATCAGCTTATTTAGATATTGCAGAAATTAATGCTTTAGATAGACATCCTATGACAATGAAAGATTGGGTTAATGAATTAGATACATTTTTAAAGATGACAAGAAAAGATATTTTAAAAGATAATGGGATAATATCACATGAAGAAGCGTTAAAAAAAGCACATGAAGAATATGATAAATATATGCAAAAACATTTAACTACCGCCGAACAAGATTACTTAGAAATACTAAACAAAGAAATAGAAGAAATCGATAAATAACAAAGAAAGTGTGAAATAGGAATGAAATATATCTAAACTGGCGGAGACTATAACGGGTTTTAGGAATTTTTCCTTAACAAGAAAAATAAATGGATATATCGAAATGATAGAGAAAGAAAATTAGGAGTATCAGAAGAGCGATTAAATCATGCTATAAAAGTCTTTATATAAAGAAGATATTGAAGGTAAAAATGAAATAATTAAAATAATGAGTGATTCTATTAGGGTTGCTAATAGAATATGAACAAGGATTATTGGGATGATTAAATAAAACAATACTTTTTACCATAATGAGATAAGAATGCTAATTAAAACAAATGAAACTACTTTAACCGTTAGACAAATAAAAGAAACTAAGCAGAAACTAAATAAATAGCTTCTGTTTTTTTCTTAACGTATTATTTTACGCTTTTTCTCATAGTTTTAAATGAAGGAGATGGGTTATGGATTCTAATGATATGATGAGAAGTAAAGAAGTAAAATATAAAAATAAAGCAATTCTTTTAAATGTAGCTCTTTCCTTAAATAAAGAGTTATTTGATGAAAAAAAAATATCTTTTAAGATGTTTAAATTTACAGAAGAAAATATCTTAAAAGAATTAAAAATTGTGAGTGTAAGTGGTGCAAATGCTAATACATGAAAATAATAGG
This sequence comes from uncultured Mycoplasmatota bacterium, assembly GCA_948466395.1. Classification (GTDB taxonomy): domain Bacteria; phylum Bacillota_I; class Bacilli_A; order RF39; family UBA660; genus MGBC108787. The sequence continues at coordinate 45,525 of CAOKAG010000005.1, read as the reverse complement.
GTATAATTCTATTAGAAAGGAGAAGAAGCATTGGATTTATATACTGTTCGAAAGCAGTTAAATATGGGAATGCCACTTACAAGTATAAAACTTAGAGTAACAGATTATGCAAGAGTATCAACTGATCATTTAGAACAAAAGAAGTCCCTTCAAAATCAAGTGGAACATTTTGAACAATATATAAAACAAAATCCAAATTGGACTTATATCAAAGGTTATGTAGATGACGGAATAACTGGTACAAGTGATGTTAAAAGAGATAATTTTATGAAAATGATTGAAGAGGCTAGACTTGGTAAATTTGATTTAATAGTTACTAAAGAAATATCTAGATTTTCAAGAAATACACTTGATAGTATTAAATATACTAGAGAACTATTATCTTATGGAGTGGCTGTATTATTTGTAAATGATAATATTAATACAGCTATGCCTGATTCTGAACTTAGACTTACTATAATGGCTTCTATGGCACAAGATGAAATAAGAAGATTATCAGAACGTGTTAAATTTGGTATGAATCGTGCAATAGAACGAGGAGAAATACTTGGTAATGATATGCTTTATGGCTATCAAAAAGATAAGGATACAGGTGTACTTACTATTATAGAAAATGAAGCAAAAATAGTTAGAAGAATATATGAACTCTATGGAATTGAAGAATTATCACTATCTAAAATTTCAAAAATACTAAATAGTGAAGGTCTAAAAACTTGTCAAAATAAAAAATGGTGTATTTCTACCATTTCTAGAATGATAGAAAATCCTAAATATAAAGGATATTATTGTGCTAGAAAATCTGAAATAGTAGACTATATGACTAAAAAAATAAAATACTTTGAAAAAGACGATTGGGTTATCTATGAGGATAAAATAAGAATCCCACCAATCATCGATGAAGATTTGTGGGAAAGAGCTAATACTCGTTTAATGACAAGAAAAAAAGCATTTGTGATGCGAAAAGAGGATAAAAGTATTTATAAAAATAGATACTTGTATAGTGCTAAAATTTATTGTGCAGAGCACAATACAGTTTTCCACAGAAGAGAGTTTAGGCGAGTTAACAAAGATATTACTTGGGTTTGCTCGGAATATTTAAAAAAGGGTAAAGCTACTTGTGATTCACCAAATATTAGAGAATCCGAATTAGATGCTATTTTTAAAGATTTAATATTTAAACTGCAAATTGATTCTAAAGATATTATCGATACTTTAATCAATTATTATAATCATCTCGAAATAGATACTGATATTGATGAAGAAATTTCATCTAGAGAAAAAGAAATTAATAATCTATATACTAAGAAAGATAAGATATTAGAATTAAGTATCGAGGGTGGTTTATCTAATGAAGAATTTTACGAAAGAAATAATCAATTTAATGATAAGATAAATACTCTTATCAAAGAGTTGAATCAACTTAAACTTGATAAAGATAAATTAAAGACAACTACTGATAAAACAAAAGCGTTAAAGGATAGCTTAAATTTAAAAGTTAATTCTAAATCAACCATAACTAAAATTATTAGTTCATTACTAGATCATATCGTCGTATCTAAAATAAGTAATGATAAAAATAATATAGAATTGAATATATTTTTATCTTATAAAGATAACCAAAATAAAAAACGACAACCCATTTTAAGAAGTAGTTATGAATTTAAAAGAGGATATGATACGCAAGGGACTAAAAGATATAAGGTCAATTATCAAGTGAATGGTTATTTTTGCATGTAATATGCTTATAATTTTTCACTTGGAGACTTCATTCTCGCGCGTTTTGTTCAAAAAGATTTACAAAGTCTCCCTCTCCAGATATGAATGATCCCGCTAAAGATGCAAATTCAATACTTGTATTAATGTTTAAGTCTTTTTCATTTATATTTTCATTTTTTAAGGCGTTTTGGAAATTTAAGATTGGCATACCTCCTGTACGTCCAGCTAATATTTCCTTTTCTTTTAAGTCATTTAATGTAAAATTAGAAATTTTTTCTCTTGAAATAATAAATTGACCGTCTCTTTTGGTAAGACCACTAAAAGTTACTAAGTAATCTTCTTCACCACCATTATAGACGTAAATGGCACTTTCGGGGCCTGCGAATCCTACTTGAACGTCATTAGATAAAACCGCTGCAGCTACTTTGTCTGCGCCACTCGTTAAAATTAAGTCAATGTCAAGGTTGTATTCTTTGAAATACCCTTCTTCAATGGCTACATAAAATGGAGCGTAAAAGGCACTGTGTGTTACTTCTGAAACACGAATGGTTGTTAAGTTATCTTTTGTACCGAATTTTTTAACGGTTATTCCGATTCCAGATAATAGAACTAATCCAATTAAACAACAAACTATTTTTCTTTTCATTTTAAATTCCTCCTAATCACAATGTATTATATTCAAAGTTTATTAAATGTGTTATAATAGCCATAGAGAAGGACAAGGGTGGTTTTTATGGAGTATGTTAAAACAAGGACAATTATGACTAAAAGTGATCAAGGTAACCATTGGTTTGGCATTGATTATCACATGAATTTATATCGTGGTTGTTCTTTTGGATGTATTTATTGTGATAGTAGAAGTGAAGCGTATCATATAAAAAATTTTGATGAAATCAAAGGTAAAGTCAATGCTTTAGAAATTTTGGAGGAAGAGCTTTCAAGTAAACACTTTAAAGGGGTGGTTAGTTTTGGAACGCTTTCTGATCCTTATAATGTTATGGAAGAAAAATATGAGTTTACCAGAGGTGCGCTAAAATTGATTGAAAAATATGGTTTTGGTGTTTCCATAGATACAAAAAGTGATTTAATTTTAAGAGATTTGGATTTGTTAAGTGCGATTAATAAAAAAAATAATGTGATTATAAAGATTAGTATTATAACAACGGATGCAACATTAGCAAAAACACTTGAACCTCATGTTATTTCACCAGAGAAAAGATTTCAAGTTGTTAAGCGTTTGAAAGAAAAGGGAATTTATGTAGGCGTTTTAATGACACCCGTTTTGCCCTTTGTAACCGATAATGAAGAGAATATTAAATCAATGATTAAAAAAGCGCATGAGGTCGGAGCTCGTTTTATTTATACGAAGATGGGAATGACTTTAAGAAGAACCGTTGCTGAGTATTATTATGAAAAAATTGATCAACTCTATCCAGAACTTTCTAGAGATTATAGAGGAATTTATGAGAAAAGTTTGATTGCTAATCCTTTAAGATACAAAGATTTATTAGAACTTTTTGTTAATGAATGTAATCAATATCAACTTTTGTGTGATATGGGAGAGATTATTAAAGATTATAAAAGAGTTGTTCCTAAAATGAATGAGCAAATCAGTTTGTTTTAAAAGCCTTTTTTTATTCATTTAAAAGAGGTTTTATTTTTTTACCTTTACATTAGCACTTTGTATTGACAAGTGCTAATTTTTATTTTATAATACCCTCAAGAAAAGAGGGATAATATGTATGAAAATGCACAAAATAATGAAAATGTGTTAGAAAAATATGGTCGTGATATTGTTAAAGATGTGATTGATAATAAAATTGATCCAGTTATTGGTCGTGATGATGAGATAAGAGATGTAATCCGTATTTTGTCTAGAAAAACAAAAAATAATCCCGTTTTGATAGGAGAGCCTGGTGTAGGAAAGACGTCTATTGTAGAGGGTCTTGCTTTGAGAATTGTAAGAGGAGATGTCCCAAATAGTTTAAAGAATAAAAAGATATGGGAATTGGATATGGGTGCTTTAGTGGCTGGGGCTAAATATCGTGGCGAATTCGAAGAACGATTGAAAGCCATTTTAAAAGCGGTTAAAGAAAGTAATGGCGACCTAATCATGTTTATTGATGAAATACACATGATTGTTGGTAGTGGAGATAATGGAGCCATGGATGCTGGAAATATGTTAAAACCGATGCTGGCACGTGGAGAAATTAAATTAATTGGGGCAACGACATTAAACGAATATCGAAAATATATCGAAAAAGATGGCGCTTTGGAACGTCGACTTCAAAAAGTGTTGGTTAAAGAACCTAATGTTATTGATACGTTAACTATTTTAAGAGGATTAAAAGAGCGTTTTGAAGTTTATCACAAAGTAACAATTAAAGATCATGCTTTGGTGTCAGCCGCGACGCTTAGTGATCGTTATATTACGGATCGTTTTTTACCTGATAAGGCGATTGATTTAGTGGATGAAGCTTGTGCGACGATAAAAATGCAAATGGATAGTGTCCCTGTTGAATTAGATACGTTGACTCGTTCAATTATGCGCCTTGAAATTGAGGCTGAAGCTTTAAAGAAAGAAAAAGATACATTAAGTCAAAATCGTTTGGAAGAAATAAAAAAAGAATTAGAGGGTTTAAAAATGAACGAAGGGGAAATGCGTTCTAAATGGGAGGAAGAAAAAAAGGTTAATGAGACAATATGTAAGAAGAAAGAAGCTTTAGAAGAAGCCCGTCATAAGTTAGCTATGGCTGAGAATAATTATGATTTAGAGACCAGCGCTAAGTTACGTCATGGGGTCATTCCAGAACTTGAAAAAGAATTAGAAACGATTAAAAGTCAAACAGAAGGCGTTTTATTGTCAGATACTGTGGGTGAAGAAGATATAGCCTTAGTCGTTTCTAAATGGACTAATATTCCTGTGTCAAAGTTAGTAAGTGGTGAAAAAGAAAAACTGCTTCATTTAGAAGAAAAGATGAGAGAAAGAGTAAAAGGACAGGAAGAAGCGTTGAAATTGGTAAGTGAAGCGATTATTCGAGCTCGAAGTGGAATCAAAGATCCTAATCGTCCTATTGGGTCGTTTATTTTCTTAGGTCCTACAGGGGTAGGAAAGACAGAAGTGGCTAAGAGTTTGGCCAGTGAACTTTTTGATGATGAAAGACACATGATACGAATTGATTGTTCTGAATATATGGAATCTTTTAATGTGAGTCGTTTGGTGGGAGCGCCTCCAGGTTATGTTGGGTATGATGAAGGAGGCCAATTAACCGAAGCGGTTCGAAGAAATCCATTTTCAATTGTTTTATTTGATGAAATTGAGAAAGCTCATAAAGATGTTTTTAATATTTTGTTACAAATTTTAGATGATGGCAGAATTACTGATAGTACAGGAAAAGTTGTGGATTTTAAAAATACGATTATTATTATGACAAGCAATTTAGGAAGTGAATTTATTTTAGAAAATCAAGGGACTAGTTTAGATTTGGTTCTAAATGAATTAAAAGGACATTTTCGACCTGAATTTATAAATCGTATTGATGAAATTATTATTTTTAAAGCTTTAACAAAAGAGGTCATTAATCAAATTCTGGATAAAATTTTAAGAGAAATTGAAAAGCGATTGGCACCTAGTAATATTAAATTAGAACTTAGTGAAAAAGCTAGAGCGCAAATAGTAGAAGAATCGTATGATCCTAATTATGGTGCAAGACCTGTTAAAAGATATGTTACTCGAAATATTGAAACGGTTTTATCTAATTTGATTCTTGAGGATCAAGTGAATTTTAATGATACTTTAGTTATTCATTATTTAAATGATCATTATACTATAGAAAAAAAGAGGGATGAGTTTTAATTCTTCTGCTTAAAATGGAATAAAGCTTTTTTCTAATTCTTAATGTTTTTTGACAAAATAAAAAAAGAGTGTTATAATACTAGGAAAAGAAGGGGATTGTATGGATTTTGAAAGGGGTATCCGTCAAGAAATTGATCGATTTACTAAGGCCTTTGAAGCCACTATTTTAAATGTAAATATAGATGCTGTCTATTTAGTCAGTAAACGAAATTTATTAAAAATGTATGAGGAGCACAAGGAGCAACTGACTCATGTTGATTATGAAAGATTGAATGAGGGGCTTTGCCAGTTGGATTCTATTCATCGACAGATGGAAGCGCTTCAATTAAAAAAAAGAGTAGAAGATAAAATAAATAAAATCGTTTCTTATTCAACAAAAATTAGATTTTCTTTGAAAAGAAAAGAAAAATTATTAAATTATTTGAATGCTAATGATTTAAAATTAAGTGAAGATGAAATTTTAGATCATATTGAATTGTTTAAAGATTCTTTTTCTAGTTGTAAATGGGTAGGCAATTATTTTTTACAATTCAATCGTCTTTTTACTTTGATAAATGATGAAAGAAATCGAAAGAAAATTATTGAATTGTGTCGATTTTTTAATCGTAAATTTGTTTTTGATGATTATAAAATCTCGGTTTATTATCATCTTTATGGCGATGTCTTAAAACCTATTGATTTTCCTGAATTAAGTAAAAAAGAAATTAAACGTTTTGAATTTTATAGAAAAAATGAAATCATTTGTCGAGGATTGATTCCTGATTCAAAGGATATAAAATCTTTTTTACAAAGTTTAAATCCTGTAGAAAAGAAGCGTTATTTTAATGTAATCAAAAATAATTGGTTAAATTATTCTTTAGATCAATTGCAGTCGTTATTGATGACTATCGACGATTGGGAAGAAAAAGACATTATCGATGAATTTTATAATAGGGTTTTTATTTTTCCTGAAAAGGGAACAGAATATTATTTAATAACCGTTATTTCTATTTTGTCTAAAAAAAATCGTGATGTACTTTTAAAACATCAACAAGAACTATTTGATTATTTATCAACGAATTTAGGTTATTCTAAGAAATATATGCTAAATTTATTGACGGTTCTTAAAAATGAAAACATAGAGGGTGTAGAAGAGTTTATGATGAATCATCAAGAGGCTTTAATTTTTCAAATGGTCTCTTCTGTTTATCATGCTATAGATAGTAAATGGGATTTTTCAGAAGTTGAGCCCTTTTTAGTAAAAAAAGTGATAGACGAGTTACTTGAATTTCAAAATTTAAAGTTTTCTGCCATTCGATTTATAGGTTCAGGTTTAAATTTTAGCTGTTATCAATTGGGAGCGTATGTTTTAAAAATTGGAAGTCATAAAATGGTTTCAAATTGTGCTAATACGGAAGAAATCCTCCAACCTTTCATTAGAAATCAGTTTGGAAGAGTTTATATTGAAGTTTTACCTGTTCTTAAAACCAAAGATTTAGATTTGGCTGAAATAGAAAAGGTTAGAGAAAATTTAGTTCGAAAAAATATTTCTTCTAGTGACTTAGGGGATAATAATTTTGGAGTTTTGGAGCATCCTGTTCAAGTTTTTAAGATGCGCAATGGGTTACTTTTGCCTCATCAAAATACAGCTTTAGATTTTTCTGGGCGTGAAGTAGGAAGTGGTTATTTAACTTCCGATTTATATAATGTTAACCAATACTATATTTTGGATAGTGATTGTATGTGGCAAAATAAGTCTTTAAAAAGATGATTTTTTGAATGTAGTCGATTTACTATATTTAAAGGAGATTCAAAAAATTATAATTGACAGTTATTCAAGAGAGTGCTAGACTAAACATGTAAATCGTTAATGAAAGACATGATGAATTATTTATTTTTAATAGAGAGTTCGTGGTCGGTGCAAACGAATAAAAAGATAATTTCATTACTCCTTTCAAAGAGGGATTCATACTCCCCGGGTTAAACCGTTATCTTAAATTAAGTAAAATAAAGGATGGTACCGCAAGTCATTGCTCCTTAGTGAGTAGGCTTGCGTTTTTTTTGGAGGGGATTATGGAAACTTTAGATTATCAAGCAATGGTTATTATTTATTCGGATGGTTATGTGGAAAATATTCCTATTACTCAATTTAGAGAACACTGGGAATATTTAAAAGATCATATGAAAAATTCTAAACGTTTTTTTTCATTATGTGGCGATTTGATTGCTTGTGGGAGCCAATATCCGATAGATCAAAGATTAGTGCAAAATGGGGCTTGTGTTCTTTCCAATTGGAATGTGCGAGAAATTGTTGATGATCCTCTTTTTTTAAATCATCAACATGCTCATTTTCTCTATTTTTTACCTCAAACATTTCAAAGTTTAAAACAATTAAGTGAATTTTTAAAAATAACTCAGTCTATTTCATTTAAATATGTCTGGTTAAAAGTTTATGATAAGCAAAATAAAGAAAAAACATTTAGAAGTTTAAATGAAGCTCATTTTAATCACTACATTTTAGAAAGCAAAAAAGAAATATTAGCTAAAACGGCGATTACTCTTTTGTACCCAGATGGGGAGATGGAAGAACTTTTTTTAGAAAATGACGAATATCATATGGAATATTTAAAAAAACATTTCAAAAACTCTAAACGATTCTCTGAAATTATGGGAAATAAGATGTTAACATTTTATAATCATGAGCATTATAAAGTGCAAGAAATACTAGTAGCCAATGGAATTATTGAATTAGCAAATGTGGCTGGTAGTCTAAAACAAGAGTCTTTAAAAAACGTTGATGTAAATACTTTAGATTTTGATATTTCTTTACCTAACATTTTTGGAAGCTTAAAACAAATAGAAGCATTAGAAATGATATTATCAGGAATAAATTTAATTAATTTTAATTTTGGACAATTTATTTCAAATCAATTAACTGATATTTCTTATGAAGATGTTGTTCAATTTTTAGAAAAGAGTCAATTTTTATTTACTAATGATAATTTGAAAAATCAAGCTATTGTTCTTATTTATCCTGATGGAGAGGTAGAAAGGCTATTAATTAATACTTGTACAGAACATACATTGTATTTAAAAAAACATTTAAAATCTTCTAAACGATTTAATGCGCTTTGTAAAGAGCTTAATTTCGATGTTGGCATCCATATGCACATCGATCGATTATTACTTTTAAATGGGGTGATTGTTTTATATAATTTTAATATAAAAGATATAGTAAACGATTCAAGTTATATTTATAATTATCCTGTAGGATTTGATTGTTATAGACCCAACGCATTTTTTAGCGAAAAACAGGAAAGAGAATTTAATAGTATTTATAAAGAATATAGAGAATTTATGCTCATCCATATTTATGATATAGAAAAAAAAGGTTTTATTGAGGATGAAGGATTTAAATTATAGAAAGAAGGAATGAAAATGATAAATTTTAAAGAAAATGAAGAGTTAAATAAATTAAATCACAGTTGTGCCCATATGATGGCTCAAGCGATTAAGCATTTGTATCCAGAAGCTAAGTTTTGGGTAGGGCCTGTTATTGAGACTGGTTTTTATTACGATGTGGATTTAGGGGATAAAGTGATTAATGAAGAAGACATTGAAGCAATAACTAAGGAAATGAAAAAAATTGCAAAAGATGGTAAAAGAATTGTAAGAAATGAAATTACGAAAGAAGAAGCGTTAGAGAAATTTAAGGATGATTCTTATAAATTGGATTTGATAAGTCGTATGGATGAGACAAATACTGTGATTTCGATTTATACGCAAGGGGATTTTACAGATCTTTGTCGTGGACCTCATGTAGAAAGTGTAAAAGAATGTAAGTATTTTAAACTTATTAAGTTTAGTGGCGCTTATTGGAAGGGTGACGTCAACAATAAAGTTTTACAAAGAATTTATGGCGTTTGTTTTAGAACGGAAGAAGAGTTAAATGCTTATTTACAAGAACTAGAGGAAGCAAAACTTAGAGATCATCGAAAATTAGGTAAAGATTTAGGGCTATTTATGACTAATGATTTAGTAGGAAAAGGGCTTCCTATGTATTTACCAAATGGTTATATTATTTGGGAAGAGTTAGAAAACTATATTAAAGGAAAAGAACGTAAGCTTGGGTATAAACATGTCCTAACCCCGCCACTTGGGAATGTCGAACTTTATAAAACAAGTGGGCACTGGGAGCATTATCAAGAGAATATGTTTCCTAAAATGGAAGTGGATGGAGAAGAGTTTGTGCTTCGTCCCATGAATTGTCCTCATCACATGATGATTTATGCTAATGATATTCATTCGTATCGTGATTTGCCTCTTCGTGTTGGAGAAATTGCGAGAGATTGCCGTTATGAAGCAAGTGGTGCTTTAAAAGGAATTGAAAGAGTTAGAAGTTTTTGTCAAAATGATGCTCATTTGTTTGTTACTCCAGAACAAATTGGAAGTGAATTTAAACGTGTTGTTCATTTAATTTTAGAAGTATATAAAGAATTAAATATTACAAATTATCATTTTGAACTTTCTTTAAGAGATCCTGAAGATACAAAAAAATACCATCCTGATGATGAAATGTGGAACAGTGCTGAAAATAAACTACGTGAGGTTTTAGATGAAATAGGTATGCCTTATATTGAAAAAATTGGAGAAGCGGCTTTTTATGGCCCAAAATTAGATGTTCAAGTTCGTCCCGCTGTTGGTAATGAGTATACGCTTTCGACCTGTCAACTTGATTTCTGTTTACCGGCTAAGTTTGATTTAACTTATGTTGATAAAGAAGGGGAAAAGAAAACGCCAGTGGTAATTCATCGCGCTGTGTTTGGTTCTATTGATCGTTTTATAGCTTACTACATAGAAGAAACGAAGGGAGTTTTACCTACATGGTTAAGTCCTATTCAAGTAGCTATTTTACCAGTTAATAATGCTTATCATTTAGAGTATGCCAAGACTATCTTTGATTTATTAAATGAAGAAAACATTCGTGTTGAGATGGATGAGCGTGAAGAAAAAGTTGGCTATCGTATGCGAGAGAGTATTTTAAAAAAGATTCCTTATACTCTTGTTATTGGAAATAAAGAAGTAGAAAGTGATTTAGTAACTTATCGAAAATATGGAACGGAAGAACAAATTACCGTTTCTAAAAGTGAATTTGTACAATTTATAAAAGAAGAAATTAAAGAAAAAAGATTTTAAAAATAGAAAAGAATTAATGATAAAAAAAATTGCTCTTTAAGCAATTTTTTTAAATGAATAAGTATTGTTTGATTTTTCTTGTTTTTCTTTTTCTTTACACGTTTGGCATTTTTTTGGCTCACTTAAATTGTGAAGTTTAAAAAATTCTTGTTGTCCAGCTGTAAAGTCGAAATCTGTTCCACAAACTTTGCATTTGATTTTTTTGTCTTGCATTTTTCTTGACCTCCTTTGACTTATTTTAATTAGTTCTTTATTTTTCCAAAAAGGTCATGATAAAAAAATGAATTAAAATCTATCTTTATTATAGCACTTTTCTGTTATTTTAAAAGAAAAATATGATATACTTGTAATAGATTGTATGAAAGCGAGATTATATTTATGATAGATATTAAGTTAATTCGAGAAAATAAAGAATTTGTTAAAGAAAATAATAAAAAGAAATTTCAAGAACATAAGAACACGTTAGTGGATGAAATTTATGAAGATGATATTCTACTTCGTGAATTACAAACTGAAGCTGATGCTTTAAAAAGTGAACGAAATAAAATAAGTGATCAAATAGGCATTTTAATGCGCGAACAAAAAAAAGATGAAGCTGAAGCGTTAAAAAATAAAGTTTCTTCTATGAAAGAAAAAATCGATGAATTAGAAAAAAAAGAAGAAATTTTAAGAGATCAAATAAAAAATAAGATGATGCTTATTCCCAATATTATTGCTGATGATGTTCCAATTGGAGAAGACGATACTAAAAATGTCGAAGAGGCTTGTTTTGGTGAACCTGTTGTTCCAAATTTTGAAATCCCTTATCATAGTGAGATTATGGAGCGTTTTAACGGACTTGATAAAGAAGCTGCAGGACGTGTGAGTGGTAATGGTTTTTACTATTTAATGGGAGACATAGCTAGACTTCATTCAGCGGTTTTAGCTTATGCGAGAGATTTTATGATTGATAAAGGTTTTACCTATTGTATTCCACCTTATATGATTCGTGGAGAAGCGGTTAATGGTGTGATGTCTTTTGAAGAAAAAGAGGCGATGATGTATAAAATTGAAGGAGAAGACTTGTATTTAATTGGAACAAGTGAACATAGTATGATTGCAAAATTTAAAGATCAAATTATTAAAGAAAGTGAACTCCCAATTACGATGACTTCTTATTCTCCTTGTTTTCGTAAAGAAGTGGGGGCGCATGGCATTGAAGAAAGAGGCGTTTATCGTATTCATCAATTTGAAAAACAAGAAATGGTTGTGATTTGTAAGCCTGAGGATAGTGATGAATGGTATGAAAAAATGTGGCAATTTTCTGTGGAAATGTTTCGTAGTTTAGATATTCCTGTTCGTAAACTTGTGTGTTGCAGTGGAGATTTAGCGGATTTAAAGTATCGTTCTTGTGATATTGAAGCGTGGAGTCCAAGACAAAAAAAATACTTTGAAGTTTGTTCTTGTTCGAATTTAACCGATGCTCAAGCAAGAAGATTAGGTATTCGTTATAAAAATACAACTGGCGAAAAAGTGTATGCACATACTTTAAATGACACCGTTATCGCTCCTCCTCGTATGTTGATTGCTTTTTTAGAGAATAATTTATGTGTGGATGGTAGTGTGAAGATTCCAAAAGTTCTACAATCTTATATGGGGGGAAAAGAAAAAATAGAAATAAAGTAATTTTAACTATAAAGAGAGTCATAATATATGATTCTTTTAAAATAAAAGAATCCTTCATTTTTTAATCATTCTAGATGCTTGTATTCTATTGCTTTTCTTATTATTGGTTGCATTAGGAAGACCATATCAATCATGGGATTATCGTGACCCTGAATGGTCTATTATTGGAACAGTATGGCATGCGTTTGAATGGTTGTTCTTTAAAGTTGCACCCATCTTAATTATCATAATTACTTCAGCATTAGGTATATTTTTTGTAAAACAACCTAAATAAAAAATTATAAGTTATAACTGATCTTTTAATGTTTATAATCAAATTGTTATAGCAGAATCAGGGTCGGATAATAGTAAGTTAAAAAAATGATTTATCTATAAATTTGACAATTTAGTGTAAATGTGTTATACTAGCAAAGTATTTTTTGAAAGGGGTTTTAAAAAGAATGAAAGGAAAAAAAGGAATGTACGATGAGTATGGTTTGCCATGTTTAGAGAAACAAAACGTGGATTATTTTGATATACCCATTATTAAAGAATTATTTCCACCATTTCAACGATTACAGTTAATGGCAAAAACACCTTTAGAAAGGGCGGAATTAGTTTTGGTTAGAGCTTATGAAAGAATTTATGACAAAAAAACAGATAGGGAAAAACAGAGGATTAGTCATGCTCTTCGTGTAAGTAATTGTTTAGAAACAGAAGAAGAAAAAATTGTGGCTCTTTTTCATGAAGGACCAGAAGAAGGGATTATTCAACTAAAAGATCTTAGCGATTTAGGTCTTTCAGAAAAAGGGGTGGAAGCGATTAAAGTTCTTACGAGTGATAAAAACCGCTATCCAAACTATGCTGAATTTATAGAAGCATTGATTAGTTCAAAAAATTTAATTGCTTTGAAAGTAAAAAAAGTATCTTTACTTGATAAAAATGATCAAATTATGGATGATCCAAATTTGGATGCTGAAGAAAAGCAACAAATTATTCAAAAACGTAATCGTTATATTGACAGAATTGAGATGACGATTCAGATGATTCAACTTGAGACTTTAAAAGAACAAATAGCATTACAAGAGGCAAGTATTTGCCCAAGCATTTAGTTTAAAAAAGACACATTAAATACCTCGAAAATAATGTTTATTTTAACATTGAAGGTAAGATGTGTCTTTTAAATTTGATTTAGAAAAAATTAATTATGAAAAATAAAGGGCTTATTCGAAAAAGATAAACTTTTAAAAAGGCTTATGGTATAATGTAAAAAGAGAGGTGTCAATCTTATGAACTATCCTGATTTAAAAAAAGCACGACTTCGTACCGATAATGTTGTAAATGTTAAAGAGGTTAAATATGATTTTGATGCGATTTTTAAAGGTAAAAAATATTTTTTAAAAACCTATGGTTGTCAAATGAATATGCATGATTCTGAAGAAATAAGAAAGTATTTGGAAGTCTTAGGATTTACAGAAACGAATCAATTGGACCTTAGTGATCTAGTTGTTTTAAATACTTGTGCTATACGTGAAAATGCTCATGATAAGGTATTTGGCTATTTAGGGAGGTGCAAGCATTTAAAACGAGAAAAAAAAGATTTCATTCTTGCTCTTGGGGGATGTATGGCTCAAGAAGAAGGGGTGGTTTCGGAAATTAAAGAAAAACATCCTTATGTGGATATTGTTTTTGGAACGCATAATATTAGTGCTTTACCTCAAATGATTTTAGAACATAAAGAAAAGAAACAAAATATAGAAGTCTATAGTATAGAAGGCGACGTTTATGAAAATATTAAATATAGTAGAGATTCAAAAATATCTGCTTGGGTTAATATAATGTATGGTTGCGATAAGTTTTGTACGTATTGTATCGTTCCTTATACAAGAGGTAAGCAACGAAGTCGAGCGTTAGATTGTATTGTTGAAGAAGTAGAAGGTCTAAAAAAAGAAGGGTATTTAGAGGTAACGCTTCTTGGACAAAATGTGAATGCTTATGGGAAAGATTTAAAAGAAGGGTACGATTTTAAAGATTTATTAGAACGTGTTGCTAAGACGGGGATTTCAAGAATTCGCTTTGTGACGAGTCACCCATGGGATTTTACAGATGATATGATTGATGTTATTGCAAAATACGAGAATATTATGCCTTATATTCATTTGCCGTTACAATCGGGGAGTGACCGTATTTTAAAGCTTATGGGAAGAAGATACAATAAAGAGGCGTATTTAACTCTTTTTAATAAAATCAAAAAAAAGATTCCAAATGTAAGCATTACAACGGACATTATTGTGGGTTTTCCTAATGAAACGGAGGAAGATTTTATGGAAACGTTGGATGTGGTTCATACTTGCAAATTTGATTCGGCTTTTACGTTTATATATAGTCCAAGAGAAGGGACGCCAGCGAGCCATATTTTAGATAATGTTTCTTTAAATATTAAAGAAGAAAGATTGCAACGTTTAAACGAAGTCGTCAATCGTTATTCACTTGAAAATAATAAACGTTTAGAAAATCAGATTGTTAAAGTATTGGTTTTAGATGAAAATATAAAAGATAAAAATAAGGTTTATGGTTATACAGAGACGATGAAATTAATAAATATTAATGGAGGAAAAGAATCCATTGGAAAAATTATTGATGTTAAAATTGTCGAAGCAAAAAGTTTTAGTTTAGATGGGGAAGTGATCTAATGGAGAAAAAAACGAAAGAAGAGATTAATATTAAGAATGTAAATGAAGTGGTTAGTTTATCGAGTAAAATTTTACATTTGCTTTATATTACAATGATTATTGGGTGTGTTTTTGTAGCGACATTACTTATTAAAGAATGGGGAATTTTACAATTTGTTTTTAGTTTGCTTAAAGTTTTAGCACCTCTTTTTATTGGTTTTGTCATTGCATGGCTTTTTAATCCTATGGTTAAAAAATTAGAGAGTAAAGGTATTCCTCGTATGGC
The DNA here is from genome assembly GCA_948466395.1 of uncultured Mycoplasmatota bacterium. Taxonomy (GTDB): domain Bacteria; phylum Bacillota_I; class Bacilli_A; order RF39; family UBA660; genus MGBC108787. The sequence continues at coordinate 30,176 of CAOKAG010000005.1, read as the reverse complement.
AGGCTCTATTTTGGTTTATGCGATTTTTTTGGTCATTGTGTTTATTTTTTTAAGAGTGTTGGTTCCGACCATTTATACTCAAGTGAATGAATTGATTTCAAATTTACCAGGGATTTTTGGGGAATTAAAAAATAGTTTGAATGCCTTTTTCTTGAAATTTTCTGATATTGAGGGTATTGATATTGGAACGATTCAAAATAATATTATGAATACATTAGAAGTGAAATTAACAGAATTTACAACCAGTGCCCCAACGACCATTTTAAATATGGCGGTGAGTTTTTTTTCAAGCTTAGTGACCATTGGACTGGGGTTGTTTGTAGGGCTTTATATGTTATTTGATTTTGATGCTATCAGCAAACATTTTTTGAATATGTTGCCTAAGAAAAGACAATTTGAAGCCTCTGTTTTATTAAATAATATTGGGGGAGAAGTCAGAAAAAGTGTCAATGGAACCTTGCTAGTAGCAACTATGGTCTTTATTTGTGATTCTATTGGTTTTGCTGTGATTGGTCTTCAAGCACCTGTTCTTTTTGGACTTTTATGTGGTATAACGGATTTAATTCCTTATATTGGCCCTTATATTGGTGGAGCTGTTGCCGTTGTGATTGGATTTAGTCAAAGTACTTTTATTGGGGTTATGACTTTAATTATTTGCGTCATTGTTCAATGTGTTGAAAACTTTATTTTACAACCTATTGTTATGAGTAAAACCATGAAGTTACATCCTGTTACCATTATGATTGGCTTGTTGGTTTTTGAGCATTTCTTTGGTATATTAGGTATGATCTTAGCTACCCCTTGTATTGCTTTATTAAAAGTTATTTGGGAATTTATTACGACAAAATATCCAAATTTAAAAATTGATTAAGGCGTTTTTTAACCGAAGAAAGAAGTTTATAATAGTCTTATCGAGTATTTGGTTTGTTTATAAAATTAGTTGAAGATTTTAAGAGAATTTATAAAAGCATTTTAAGAGAGTTTGTGTTGGGTGAGAACAAACAATGAAGATATAAATGGTGCTCCTTAAAGGAAACTAAATGGGTGATTCCGTTATCAATTTAAATCAAGTAAACTAAAGGATGGTACCGCAGAATTGCTCCTTGATGAGAATTTTTGCGGTTTTTTTGTGGAGGAAGTATGAAAGTGATTGTTCTTGCTGGTAAAGCTGGAAGTGGAAAAAATTATTTAGGTGAAAAACTAGTTTATTATGCTCAAAAGAATCATTTGCGGGCGGTTTTAACCGAATACAGTAAATATTTGAAGTTGTACGCTAAAGAATTATTAAATTATGATGATCAAAAGGATGAAAAACCAAGAAAATTTTTACAAGATATAGGAAGTTTTGTAAGAGAAAAAATAGATGCTTCTTTTTTGGTTAAACGCATGCTTGATGATTTTTATGTGTATGAAACGTGTTGTGATGTTGTCGTGATTAGTGATGCTAGGCTTATTCAAGAAATTGAAGCTTTAAAACAAAGTGCTTATGAAGTGATAAGCATTAAAGTCATGCGAACTCAAATGAATTCTAATTTGAGTTTGGCTGAAAAAAAACACATTACCGAGTTAGAACTTGACGATTATCAAAATTTTGATTATATTATTGAAAATAAAAGTAAAGAAGAAATAGAGCTTTTTGCGAGACATTTTTTTGAAAGAAGAGAGTGATTGAAATGAATTTAAAAGATTTATTTATTGATTTTTTTGTGAGCAAAGGACATAAACAAATTCCTAGTGCTCCTGTGGTGCCAGAAAATGACCCATCTGTTTTATTTAATACAGCGGGTATGCAACCTTTGATTCCCTTTTTATTAGGAGAGCGTCATCCTTATGGAACTAGAATTTGTAATTATCAAAAATGTATTCGAACCAATGATTTAGAAGAAGTGGGTGATCGTACCCATCATACTTTTTTTGAACAATTAGGAAATTGGAGTTTGGGGGATTATTTTAAAAAAGAAGCCATTGAATGGAGCTTTGAGTTTATCACTAAAGTTTTACAAATGCCTATAGAACGACTGGCTGTTACCGTTTATGGAGGAAATGAGACCATTCCTTTTGATGAAGAGAGCTATAATAAATGGTTGAGTTTAGGCATTCCAAAAGAAAGAATTGCTAAAACGGTAGAGGATAACTTTTGGATTGCGGGCGAGTCTGGACCTTGTGGACCTGATACAGAAATGTTTTATTTTCGAAGTGATGATGAGATTCCAGACGTGTTTGATCCTGAAGATGAACGTTGGGTTGAGTTCTGGAATGATGTGTTTATGGAATTTTATAAAGATTCTGAAGGAAAGATTAGTGACCTTTCGAAGAAAAATGTGGATACAGGTATGGGCGTAGAACGAACCACTGCTATTTTAGAAGGCGTCAATGATAATTATTTATCTAGTATGTGGAAAGAAGTTATTGATTTAATTGTTTCTATTTCTAAATTGCCTTATGAAGGAAATGAAAAAAGTATGCGTATCCTAGCTGATCACGTTCGTACAGCGGTTTTTATTAGTGCAGATCCAACAGGAATTAAACCGAGCAATACCGATCAAGGTTATATTTTAAGACGATTAATTAGAAGAGCGATTCGTCATGCTAAAAAATTAACTATTCCAGTTGAAAGTGAATTTTTGAGCGAGATTGCTAAAGTTATTATTCAGAAATACAAAAAATATTATGTTGAATTAGAACAAAATGAATCAATAGTGTTAGAGGTTTTACATGAGGAAAAAGAAAGGTTTAATAAAACGCTAGAGAAAGGTTTAAAAGAATTTGAACGCGTTATAAAAAATGGTCAAGATATTGATGGAATTAGTGCTTTTCATCTTTACGATACGTACGGTTTTCCTATTGAACTTACCATTGAACTTGCTGAAGAAAAAGGTTTAAAAGTTGATGTAGATGGATTTAATAAAAAATTTTTAGAACATCAAGCGCTTTCTCGAACCGCCTCTAGTGGAAAATTTAAAGGTGGATTAGCTGGAAACAGTGAACTAGAAACGAAATACCATACCGCTACTCATTTACTCAATGCAGCTTTAAAGATCGTGGTTGGACCTGATGTTCATCAAAAAGGAAGCAATATTACTGAAGAACGTATGCGTTTTGATTTTAGTTGTGATCATAAATTAAGTGATGAAGAGAAGAAACAAACAGAAGCATTAGTGAATCAGTGGATTAAAGAAGGTTTAGAGGTCAGCGTTTCTGAGATGAATAAAAATGATGCCATCCATTCAGGGGCGGAATGTATGTTTATTGAAAAATACCCTGATGTTGTAACCGTTTATAGTATTGGAGAGGTTTCTAAAGAACTTTGTGGGGGGCCACACGTTAAAAATACGAGTGAACTAGGAACGTTTCGAATCAAAAAAGAAGAAGCCAGTAGTGCTGGTGTAAGAAGAATAAAAGCGGTTTTAGAATAACTTGCTTTTTTCTTTTTTTTCATTATAATAATATTAATTTTTTAGGAGGAATTTATGAAAGAGAATAAAAAGAGTCCTTTTGTTGTTTTTGAAAATGCTAAAATAACGAAAAAACAACAAGAGCACATTGAAAAGTTGCTAGATAAATATTCTAATGAAAGAGATGGAAGTAGAACTCTATCAAGTGAGGAAACACCTTCTTTTATGATAATGAGATCCATTTGTAGTCAGTCAAAAAAGGCAGATAAACTGTTTTCAAGTAAAACTGCAAGAGGACAATTAATTTTTGTTTTGGAAGGGATTAAACGTAAACCTTTTGGAAAAGACGATTTGGAAAATAATGAGAGTTTATTGGAAAATTTTTCTTCTCTTTATTATAATGAGCAAGATCAACTTTTTACTAAAATAGAATCGAAGGGTTTTAGTGGTGTTTTTGCTGAGTGTTGTCCTGCGTCACCTTCTATAATGATTGCGGGAGTGGTAAATGGGAGTGAAAAAAACATTCACTTGTATTATGGATATATGGCTAACCAATTGGTTATTTCTAATGAAGCGTCTCTTTTAAAAGAACTGTGTGAAGAGATAAAGGAGATTAAGGATAATACTTTTATTAAATACGATTTTAATACTCAAAAAATGACTATTCATCAAATGCAAAGTATGAAAAAGCAAAAGAAAAGAAAAGAGTTGAAAAAGATAAAAGAACAACTTGCTGCTCTTACTAATGAAATGAATGTCTTGCGAGAAGAACAAATGCAATTAAAAAGACGTTTTATGGATGATGGGAAATGATAAAAAATGAAAAGTTTAGTAAATCAAGTGATGGAAATAGAGAAAAGACAAAAACGAAGTATTGATTGGTTTTATTATCAGTTAAAAAATCCAGAACATTTTAAGTTTATTTATCAAAATGGTATTGTTTCTAAAAAAAAGATAAGACAAGTTGTAAATTTTGATTACAATGATTATGACTATTATGTTCGACTTTATCAATTTTATGGTTCTAGACAAATTAATGATTATTTTACTTATTTAGCCTCTTTTTCACCTTTACTTATAGTAGATCATGTGACAGCGCTTCGCTGTCAAAATAAAGCCTATTTAAAGTGGTTAAATAATTCTTTTCTTCCATTTCGTTATTCTGAATATGAAGATGAATACCAAGCTTTTGGGACGATTTCTTTTGAAAAAATAATAGGTATCACTTGTAATCTTTATAATATGGCCTTGAAGGATGAAAGTCTTTTTTTAAAAAATTTAAAAGATTTGGTTGAAATGATTACTTTTATGGAAAACGAATCTATTGATTTACCCATTTATGATCATTCACGTATATGTGGGAGAGTTACTCATACTGTGGATAAAAAAAGTATTCTTTACTTGCGTCGAAATTTAAATTAAAATACAAAACTGTTTTTATCTTTTCTTTTTTTATTATAAATAATTTGATAAAATAGGGGTGGTGATGTTTCATGAAACAAGAAAATATACGTAATTTTTCGATTATTGCTCATATTGATCATGGAAAAAGCACGCTTGCGGATCGTATGCTTGAAATTACAGGTGCTCTTGAAAAACGCGAAATGAAGGATCAAATTCTAGATAATATGGATTTGGAAAGAGAAAGAGGCATAACGATAAAATTAAATGCCGTTTCTTTGGATTATAGTTATAAGAATGAGGCATATAAATTGAATTTGATTGATACGCCTGGTCATGTCGATTTTTCTTATGAAGTTTCAAGAAGTTTAGCGGCTTGTGAAGGGGCCATTTTGGTGGTCGATGCTGCTCAAGGAATAGAAGCTCAAACGCTTGCGAATCTTTATCTTGCTATGCAAAATGATTTGAAAATTTTGCCTGTTATTAATAAGATTGATTTGCCAAATGCAAACATTCAAAAAGTTAAAGAAGAACTGATTCGCGTATTAGGGTTTAAAGAAGAAGAGATTTTACTTTGTAGTGGAAAAACAGGTGTGGGAGTGAAAGAGATTCTTGATGCGATTATAGAAAGAATTGAACCACCTAAAAATCATAATAACCAACCGTTAAGAGCTTTAATCTTTGATTCTTATTTTGATTCTTATAAAGGGGTTGTTGCGCTTGTTAAAGTCGTTGATGGTCGTATAGGCTTAAAAGATACCATTTCTATGATGGCAAGTGGGAAAAGTTTTGAAGTGACAGAAATAGGGGTTCATACGCCGAAAGAAAAACATTTAACGTTTTTAGAAAGTGGGAGTGTTGGTTATCTTGTTGCCAGTATTAAAGATATTGCAAGTGTTGAGGTAGGGGATACCATTACCTTAGAAAAGAATCCCGCTAAAGAAGCTTTAAGTGGGTATCAAAAAATGAAACCGATGGTTTATTCGGGTCTTTTCCCTGTCGAACCCAATCAATATGAAGCTTTAAAAGAAGCTTGTGACAAGTTAAAGCTTAATGATGCGGCTTTGACTTTTGAGCCTGAAAATTCGGGTGCGCTAGGTTTTGGGTTTCGAGTAGGCTTTTTAGGGCTTTTACACATGGATATTATTATGACAAGATTAGAACGAGAATTTAATTTGGAAGTCATTGCAACCAGTCCGAGTGTTATTTATAAAATCAATAAAACCAATGGAGAAAGTGATTTTATTGATTCGCCCAATAAAATGATAGATACAACTTTGATTAAATCGATTGAAGAACCCTATATTTATACCAATATTATTGTTCCTAGTGATTACATTGGACCCATTATGGAATTGTGCCAAAATAAAAGAGGTCTTTATAAAAACTTAGAGTATATCGATGATGTTCGTGTGAACATTCATTATGAAATCCCTTTATCAGAAATTGTGTATGATTTTTTTGATAAGTTAAAAAGTACAACAAAAGGGTATGCCTCTTTTGACTATGAGCTTTGTGGGTATAAAGAATCCAAATTAGTCAAGATGGATATTTTATTAAATGGTGAAGTGGTAGATGCGTTATCGGTGATTGTTCATAAAGATTTTGCTTATACAAGAGGTCTTGCTATTGTAAAAAAATTAAGAGAAATGATTCCACGACAAATGTTTCAAATTCCAATTCAGGCGAGTATCGGATCAAAAGTCATTGCTAGAGAAAACATTAGTGCTATGAAAAAAAATGTCTTAGCTAAGTGTTATGGTGGGGATGTTTCAAGAAAAAGAAAACTATTAGAAAAACAAAAAGAAGGAAAAAAGAAAATGAAAATGCTGGGAAGTGTCGAAGTCCCTAAAGAAGCCTTCTTAAGTATTTTAAAGGAGGAATAAAATGGATAAAAAACGTTATTGCTTAAATGCCATGCAAGAATCTCGTATGACAGTAAACGAGGCCCTTGAAATTTTAAATGTTTCTTTAACTATGCTTCTTTTTTATATAAAAGAGGAATATAATCGAACCCAGAATGAACATTTAAAAAGCATCATATCTTGTTATTCTAAGACTCGTTTTTATGAAAATAAATGTATTTCTGATAAGGCTTTAATTATTCAAAAAGAAATTGTTTTAGTAGCCCTTACTTTTAGACTTTCTCTTAATAATCTTTGTCGCTTGTTTGGAACCAGTTCTGATGATATTGAAAAGATGTTTGCGCATTTTCCCCTTTTAGACTATCCTATTTATTTACTTAATTTAGAAACCATGAATGAAAGTAAAGAATTAGAAGATCTTGCTTTTAAAAAAGGGAAAATATATTTTTTAAAAGCACAGGAATTGCGCGCTTTAAAAAGAAAGGCAATGTTAAAAGGAGAAACGGAAAAACAAGAGGCTTTAACGGAAAAAATTTTATTACTTCAAACGGAAATTAATGATAGTCGTGCCTTAGCTATGCAAAATAGTGATGAAATTACAGAACAGGATCTATTAGTCATAATCAATTATCGAATTAAATATGGTTTAGCAAGAAATCGTTGTGAAGATTTATTTGGTATAAAAGATTATCGTTTAAGAGCCTTTGAAAATAAATTGATGTCACAGGATAATTATTATCAGTCTAAATTATATTTTTTAAATGAATTTCAAGACCAACGTTCTAAATTAGATCAAGGCATTTTTTTAAGAGAGAAAAAATATGGATTTAGAAACAATTAAAATTTTAATTTATCTAGGATATTCTTTAAGTGATATTGCAAGATTTTTAAAAGTGAGTCCTACTACTATTCATCGTAGAATTAATTCACTAAAAGAATCTGATATAGAAGCATATGAAGGACTGAAATTTAAAATAAATGAAAATAGTGAATGTTATCAAAAAAAATATAGAAATAGTCAAAGTGCTTTTAAAGAAAATTTTGCTATTTTAGAAGCCATTAAAAAGGAAGAACTGACGGTTGAACAGGCTAAAAGAATTTTGAATAGGAACATGAAAGCCGTTTTAGATATTGTAAAAAATGAACATTTTAAAAATCCAAATCAAGTTTTAAAGACGATTCTTATTAAATATCGTTACTTTACTTCGGAAGAAAAGAAACGATTAATTAACCAGACTCATGATGTTCAAAAAGAAATAATATCTGTTATTTTGAATTTTCGTTTAACAAAAGAAAATGTTGCTCTGTTATTTAATACTGACTTAAAAGATGTGATGGGTTTGTATTCTCTTTTTTCTGACTATCAAGATTTTTTTAAAGGAATTGACGAACAAAATATAAGTGTTGAAGAGCAAAAACAAAATGTTAAGCAAGCTAAAAAATATTATTTGAAAAGAAATGAATTGGTTACTTTTTTAAATAAAGCCATTAAAAATAAGGATAGAGAAAAAATAGAAATCTATCAAGAAAGATTAAAAAATTTACAAATTGGACTGGATGATTTTTTTCTTGAAACTTTAAGTCGAAAATGAAAAAATGTTATGGGTCAGACTCATAAAAAGAGAGGTGTTGTCGTCTTGTTAACACAAATAAAAGCTTTAATTGATCAAAAATATACTTTAACAGAAATCGCTGATATTTTAAATAAAGACTATTTAGAAATAAAAAAAATAATAAATGCGCTCAAGGTTTCTAATATCAAAGAAGAACAAGAGGAATATGAACGATTAAAAAGGCAAATAATGATAAATAGGAATGATTTTTTAAAGAAAGTCGGAAGAGAAAATAAGAGTAATAATCAGTATAATGTCTATACATTAGGGGTTATAAATTTAAAGAGAAACATCATTAATTTAATAAAAACTAAAAAGATAACTGTAGAAAAGGGTGCGGAATTATTAGGCATAAGTCTGAATGCGACGCTTTTTTTATTAGAAGAAGAGAATCTCAGATTACCTCATCCTGTTTTACAAGACATAATAGAGAAATATAGAGAGAAAGTTTTATATTTTAGTAAAGAGTATGCATCTAAATCTTACAATCTTCAAAAAGAAATTGTAATGGTTGCTTTAACTTTTCGTGTTTCTAAAGAAAATATGTGTCAAGTTCTTCAGACCAGTTTGGATGATATTGAAAGGGTGTATCGTTGCTTTCCAAATCTCAGTCAATATTTTTCCTATTTAGAAGAAGAGACCGCTAATGAAAAAAAGGAATTAAAAGAGTTAGCGTTTCATAAGGCACAAAAGTATTTTAAAACACGTCAACTTTATGTACAAAATGGTGCCAATGCAAAGAAAAATCAAGATATTTTAAAAGTAAAAGCTTATGAAGAGCGTTTACAAGATTTAAGACAATCTATTATGGATTCTTCAATTAATGACCTAAAAACTAAGACCTGTTTAAATGAAGAAGAAATTAAAAGGGTTATTGATTATCGGATTAAATATAGTTTAAGTTTAGATTCTATTTGTCATACTTTTCCTATTTCTTATCAAACGATTGAAACGTATGAAGAAGCACTTATTTTAAATGATAAAACAGGTTATTATCAAGAAAAGTTAGCTTTTTTACATCATAAATATGCTACAATAGTGAGGTCTTTTTATAAAGGAAATTTAAGAAAATGAAATCGGTTTATATTCATATTCCTTTTTGTAAAACAATTTGTTCTTATTGTGATTTTTGTAAAGTTTATTATGATGATAAAAACGTAGCTAATTATTTAAAAGTTTTAAAAGATGAGATTGAGGATTTTTATAATGGAGAAGCCATTGAATCCATTTATATTGGTGGGGGAACGCCTTCTTGTTTACCTATACCTTATTTAAAGAAAGTTTTTGCCCTTTTAAATTGTTTTAATGGTGAGGCTTTAAAAGAAGTGACGTTTGAATGTAATTTAAATGATATTAATGAAGCGTTACTCTTATTTTTAAAAGGAAAAGTGAATCGTTTAAGTATTGGCATTCAGTCTTTTAATTCAGAAAAGTTAAAAATTATGGGTCGAAACCATACGTTTAAAGAAGCTTTAGAAAAAATGTCTTTATGTCGGCGTTTAGGGTTTTCAAATATTAATGTGGATTTTATTTATGGTTTTAAGGAAGAGACGATACAAGACATGAAAAAAGATTTAAAACGTCTTTTAAAGTTGAAACCGAACCATATTAGTACGTATAGCTTGATGATTGAAAACCATACCCTTCTTAAAATTAATAATTATCAAAGAGCTAGTGATGAAAGAGATGCTTCTTTTTATAAAGAAATTTGTAAGGTGTTAAAAAATGAAAAGTTTCATCATTATGAAGTTAGTAATTTTGCTTTAAAGGGGTGTGCGTCCATTCATAATTTAAGGTATTGGCAAAATAAAGAGTATTATGGGTTTGGGGTTTCCGCTTCTGGGTACATCGATCATGTTCGTTATACCAATACGCTTTCTTTAACGAAATATATGAAAGGGGAATTTATTAAGGAACGAGAAATTTTAACTCAAAAAGATATTATGGATTACCATTTAATGTTAGGGTTTCGTTTAGTGGAGGGTTTTTCTATAGAAGCCTTTGAGAAGTTATATCAAGTGAAGTTAGAAGAAAGGTATCCAATTAAACCCTTGTTAAAAAATAAAGATTTAATGATAAAAAAAGGAAAGATTTTTATAAATCCGGACAAACTATATGTAATGAATGAAATTTTAATTAAAATGATATAGAGGGTGGGATTTTGAAGAAACTTATTTTATTCCTTTTTTTATTTTTTCCTATTTTTGTTAGGGCTGAGACTTTAAAACTTGATGATTTAAAAGTTTTAAATGGTGTCTTGTCTCCTCAGTTTGAAGGGTTAAATAATTATTATACGATTTCTTTAGATAAAGAAGTTATGGAAATTTTATTTGATTATGAAGAACAGGATTATACTGTCCAAGTTATCAATAATTATGATTTAGAAAATAATTCAATTGTTTTTTTAGAATTGATTCGAGGAGAAGAAAAAGCGAGTTATGTGTTTCATATTTTAAAAGAGGTAGAGGAAGAAGTTCAGACGGTTTTTAATGAAGAAGTGAATGAACCCACGCCTTTAATGTATGAATATAAAATTTTTGTTATTCCTATTGTCTGTTTTATTCTTATATTTATTGTTTATAAAATTGTTTTTAGACGACATAAAAAGTAAATCACTTTAATATATTTTATTAGGTGATTTTTTTTGAAATATATTGCGCACAGAGGGCTTAGAGAAAATAAATATGAAGAAAATACGATTGAAGCGTTTCAAAATGCGATAGAAAATCCTAATGTGTCTGGTTTTGAGTTTGATATAAGGGTTACAAAAGATCATTATTTTGTGGTGCATCATAATGCGTTTATTAAAGGAGAGTTGATCAAAAATAAAACGTATCGTTATTTAAAAAAAGAATATAATCTTCCTCTTTTATCGGATGTTTTAAAATTAGAGACGGATAAAATTATGCTCATAGAAATTAAAGATACGCATCTTCCTTTTAAAAAATTGAATCGACTATTAAAGAAATACAGTTATCGAAATTTATATGTTATGAGTTTTCATAATTCTGTTATTTATAAATTGTGTGAATACCGTTGTACCGCAAAATTAGGGATTTTAAATTATATTTTAAATAGTGAAGCGGATTATAATTTGGATTTTATAGGTTTAATTAATGATTTATCTAATCGAAAACTTATCGATAATTATAAAAAAAGGGAAGTGGAAGTCTTTTTATATGGTGTGTTAAATGAAGAAAAAGATCTTCGTTATGAAGATGTTTATTATATTGTAGATGGGATACCTCAAAATAGAAACGCATTACAAAATATATTGTAAAGTTTCTTTTTTTATTTTCTAATCCCTTATTTAGCTATTTTAAATCTAAAAATCTTATGATATAATTTAGGAAGAATAGGAAGTGGAAGCATGCCAAATGAAGACGATAAAACTAAACCTTTATATGATTTAGAGGAATTAAGTTCTAATAATCAAATTTTTGAGATGGAAAGTAAAACGGAAGTTTATAAAAATCCGCTAGGAGAACCACCAGAAATGAAACCTTTAGAAAAACCTAAAAAAGAAAAATTAGGGGACCGTATTAAGAATTGGTGGAAAAAACTTTCTAAAAAGCAAAAAGGGTTCTTTATTGGAGGTCTTGTTTTATTTTTAATTCTTATAGGTGTTGGGCTTTTCTTTTTATTTAAATCTTTTAAAAAAGAAGAAACGCCTATTAAGCCCCCCGATGTTATTGTCCAAGAAGAGAATTACCGTTATGAAAATGGTAAATTGGTTTTTTTAAATGCTAATAAGGAAGAAATCGGATCGTATACGTGTCAAAATGCGAATGAAAATCTTTGTTTTGTGGCCTATTATAGCAATGAAGATGAGTTTGATGTTGCTAGAAAAATCTATCAAGATCAATCTAAAATAAAGGTAAGAAGTGGCATTATTAATGAGAAATACGTGTTTGTTAGTGATAATCCAAGGGAGACGGATACGACTTTAGTTTTATACGATATGAAGGAAGAGAAAAGCGTGGAGACGTATACTCTTGTTAAAAACGTGGCTTCTAATAAAAATCTTTATATTCTAAAAAATACAGAAGGTCTTTACGGTACCCTTGATTTTTCAGGGGAAGCGCCTACTTCAAAAATGGATTTTAAGTGGTCTTATTTAGGGTATGTTGAGAATCCCAATCAATATTTTGTTGCCAGTGAAGGGTTACATCAATTGCTTTTAAAAGAAGATGGAAGTTCAGTTAGTACTCCTTTACAAGGTAAGATTAAAAACTTAAATGGCAGTTATGTGAAATTGGTTAATGCCGAAGGAAAGTATGATGTTTTTGATTTTAAAGGGAAAAGGGTTTTTGATGATTCTTTTCAATACGTAGAGCTTTTTGAAGAGTATGTTGGTTTGGTTTTAGATGGTAAGCTTTATTTTAGGTATTATGATAAAAATAAGGTAAATGAAGAAGGAATAGAATTAAAAACAACTCAGTTTGTCAAGGAAAGCATTTATGATGCTGAGAATCAATTGATTGAAACAAAAGAAGCGTTTTCATTAGAAGAGCATAATCATCTTATAACGGTTCATGTCGGAGAGGCTACGACTACGATTAATAAACTCGAAGGTGAATTGAGTAAACGTTTAAAATTTGTTAATTATTTTGATGGTAAGCTTTACTTTTATAGTGATCAAGATAAAAAAGATTTTTTAGGAACGTATATTTGTTCTAATAAAAATAATGTTAAGAGTGGCGATCAAACGTTAGGTAATTGTTCTATAGCAAGTGATACCATTTTTGAAGAAAATGATTTTGAGATTCCTGGTAAAACGGGTAAGATTCCTATTTTTAATGAACGTTTTGTTTTTATAAATGATAATCCTGATTTGGTCAATGAAGATAATAAAACCATTGTTCTTTATGATTTGAAGAAAAATACTCAATTGGGTAAATATATGGAAGTGGGCACTTATTCTTATACTGGAACCGATGAACTTACATTTAGAACGGTTAATGATTTACAAGTGGTGGCTAAAAATAAAAGTGGTAAATATGGTGTGATAAAAATTGGACTTAGTGAAGTTAGTGGTCATATTAATTTTAATTATAATGAAATAGAGTCTTTAAATGAGTATTATGTGGCCAAAGATGCAACAGGGTATTTACTTTTAAAGAAGAAAGATGGTTCGGGTGTGACGAGTGCCATTCCTTATAAAATGCGTAATTATAATGAGAAGAATAAAGTGGTGAAGATAAAAAATAATGATAAGTATTTTCTAAGAGATTTCCAAGGAAAAGAAATTACGTTAGAGGAGAAAAATGGTTACACTTATATCGAACTTTATGATGAATTTTTTGCAGCGGTGGATAGTAATAATACTTTAAAATTATTTACGTATGATAAGCCGAAGAACAATTTAATTAAAGATAAAACCATTCAGTTGACGAGTAAGAATTATTATGGAAATGGGACACTGGCTTTTAAAATAAGTGTGAGTGCTTTAGATTACGAAATTTTTGTAGGCACAAGTGATAATAATTATACGTCGGTTTATAAAGATGTATTTGAAAAAGAGGAGCGTTAAACATGAAAAAAAATAAATTAACTTTATTTTTAATCGTCTTTCTTTTAGTTCTTTTTCTTCCTTTAAGTGTATTTTCTTTTCTTCTTCATAAAAAATATACTGCACCAGTAGTCATTAATCCTAATAAGGAATTCAAATATGAAAATAAATTGTATTTTTACCGAGGTCAAGACTTACTGGGAACGTATGATTGTGAAAATTTTAATGAATTTTGTGATTATGCTTCATCAAAAGAAATCGAATCTTCCTATGCTTTTAAAGAAGCAGAATCAACCAGTCGTCGTCTTTCTTTAATTAATAACCGCTTTGCTTTTTTAATCGATTCTACAACTTCTAAATTAAATGAAGCGGTTCTTCTTCTATATGATTTATCAAGGAGCAATGTTATTGGTCAATATAAAGAAATAAAAAGTTATGTAAATGATTTAGATAAAAATTATTATATTATAAAAAACGAAAAGGATTTATGGGGGGTTATGTCTTTTTATGATGGAGTTTCTTTAGCGATTCCTTTTAACTATGACTTTATTGGCGTCCATTCGCGATTACTAGATAATGGCTTGCTTAATTCGAATGCTTTTGTAGTCATGAAAAATAATCAATGGCAGATTTTGGATTCTACTGGTCAAGAATTAAGTCCTCTTTTTCAAAGTGAGATTTATAATTACGATAATCAATACATTATTTTAAATGAAACAAATGGAATGAAATTTGTTGATTATCAAGGTCAAAATGTGTTTGGAGGTCATTATATTTATATTGACTTTACTGAAGAAAATCCTAATTATTTACATGTGATTGATCAAGAGAATAACTATTATGTTTATGATTTGAAAGCTAAAAAAGCTATAACAACTCCTCATTATGTTTCGGGTATTCAAGATGTTCAAATTGTTTTAGAAAATGATAGACTTCGTCTTTATATTAATGATACTTTAATAGAAAATGTTGTAGTTAATTAAAATTTAATAGATTATGATGACCTAGATGTGAATATGGGTTGAAAAAAAATTTAAAAAAGGTATAATAGTAGAAAAAGCAATGAACTTGAGGAGTATATAATAAGGTTTTTTTAGAGAACTTATGGGTGGTGAAAATAAGTAAAACTTATTATAGAAGGTAGCAAGGAAGCTGAAAGACTGAAAGTAATTCGTAAGTTTTTTCGGATAATGGCCGTTATCCATTAATTGAGTTGCATGAGTAATCATGAATTAAGGTGGTACCGCGGGAAAGTCTCGTCCTTTTAATGGGAGGAGATTTTTTTGTGGATTATGATTTTAATTTAAACGCTTTTAAGAATTATTTAAAACAATTTGATTTAACGAGTGAAGAGATTAATTTAAAAGTGAGTCATAGTTATCATGTGGCATACTTGGCTTCGATTCTTGCTAAGCGATTAGAATTGAATGAGGAAGAAATTCAGTTTGCGAAGACGTTAGGTTTGCTTCATGACGTCGGTCGTTTTATTCAGTTTACAAAAGCAAAAGAATTTAATGATTATAAAACGCATTTAGACCATGGCGCTCTTGGTGCGGATTATTTATTTAAAGAAGGACACATTAAGGATTTTTCTATAAATGAAGATTATTATTCTATTCTTGAAATTGCTATTCGAAATCATAATCAATTGGATATTGAAAAGGGTCTTCAAAAACAAGCTCTTTTCTGGGCACAGTTTATTCGAGATGTGGAGAAGATTGATATTTATCGGGTCATAGCCAGCCATTTTGAATTACAATTTAGAGAAGAGGCTTCTTTCACCGTTCAAGATTCTTTTTTTAAACATACTTTGATACAATCAGAGGCTATACAAAATGAAAGTGATACTATTCTTCAAAACTTAGCTTTTGTTTATGATTTGAATTTTAAAGAATCGTTTCTTTTATTAGAAGAAACGGATAATTTAGAACTTTATATCAGTCATTTACAGGTTGATAAAAATTTAGAAGACGTGTTTAAAAGTTATATAAAAGAAGTGAGAACGTTTTTAGAGTCTCAAATAAATGAAAATTAAGTTAGAGGAGATGAATTTATGTTAGATAAAAAATATCAAGCACAAGAAAAAGAAGAAAAGTGGTTAAATTATTGGAAAACTAATAAAATCTACGCGTTTAAGCCAGATCAAAGGGAAGTTTTCTCAATTGATACGCCCCCTCCAACCGTAAATGGAAAAATTCATATTGGGCATATTTTTTCTTATTCACAAACGGAAATGATTGCTCGTTATAAAAGACTTAGAGGTTATAATGTTTTTTATCCATTTGGGTTTGATGATAATGGGTTACCAAGTGAAAGATTAGTAGAGAAAGAACAAGGCAAGAAGGCTCATGAGATTGGCAGAGAAGCTTTTTCTAAACTTTGCTATGAAACCACCGCTAAGTATGAGTCCGAGTTTCAAGATTTGTTTAGTAAGTTAGGAGTAAGTACAGATTGGAAAATCCATTATAAGACCGTGAGTCCATCGACCATTAAAGTGAGTCAAGCTTCTTTTTTGGATTTAGTTAATAAAGGTCATTGTTATCATAAAGAAAGTCCAGCTTTGTGGTGTAATGAATGTTTAACTTCTATTGCTCAAGCGGAGTTGGAAACGAAGACGGTGAAAACGACTTTTAATTATATTCATTTTGAGACAGTAGAAGATCAAGAAATTTTTACGATTGCTACGACTAGACCTGAGTTGTTGCCCGCGATTGTTTGTGTGTTTGTTAATCCCGAGGATGAAGTTCATCGTCATTTAATAGGCAAACATGCTCGTATTCCAGTGATTGATGTTGAGGTGCCAATTCTAGCGGACGAAAAGGTAGATAAGGATAAGGGAACTGGCGTGGTTATGTGTTGTACGTTTGGTGATCAAACGGACATTGAATGGTGGAAGAAATATCAATTGCCTTTGAAAGCGATTTTTACCCGTGATGGACGAATTGCATCAGATGTTCCGATTTATGGCGGACTTAAAATTAAAGAGGCTCGTCAGAAAATTATTGAAGATTTAAGTTCCGCACAAGTGGTTGAAAAAATAGAAGAGTTAGAACATGAGGTTCAAACACATGAACGTTGTGGAAAAGAAGTTGAGTATGCGGTCATGAATCAATGGTTTATTGATATTATGAATCATAAAAATGATTTCTTGCGTATGGGAGAAGAGATTAAATGGTATCCCGCTCATATGAAAGCTCGTTATGATGAATGGGTTCAAAACATTCTATGGGATTGGTGTATTTCTAGGCAACGTTATTTTGGCGTCCCTTTTCCTGTTTGGTATTGTAAGTCTTGTGGAGAAGCGGTGTTTGCTCGATTAGAAGATTTACCAGTTAATCCTTTAGTGGATGCACCTCCAATTAAAGCTTGTTCTTGTGGAGGAAAAGAATTTATTCCAGAGGCGGATGTCATGGATACATGGGCTACTTCTTCGGTTACACCGTTAATTAATATGCGTTATGGAGAAAAAGAAAATTATGAATCCTTTTTAAAACCCATGAGTATTCGTACGAATGCGCATGATATTATTAGAACATGGGATTTTTATACGATTGTTAAAAGTTTTTATCATTTTGGTATGCGTCCTTGGGATCACGTGATGATTAGTGGCTTTGTTATGGCTAACAAGGGTGAGAAGATTAGTAAAAGTAAAGGAAATAGTAAATTTGAACCGATCGATTTAATTAAGGATTATTCCGCTGATGTGGTTCGTTACTGGGCAGGATCTGGAAGATTAGGCACCGATATTATTTTTAGTGATGAAACATTTTTACGTGGTAAAAAACTTATTAATAAACTATGGAACGTAGCGAAGTTTATAGAAATGCATTTAACTGATTATGAAGATAAAACTTTTGATCAGTATGAATACATTGATAGATGGGTTCTTGGAAGTTTTCAAGAAATGGAACAACATTTTATTCATTATTTAGAAGAATTTGAAGTTGGTTTAGCTTTAAATACGTTAGAAAAGTTTTTTTGGAATTTTTGTGATAATTACATTGAAATCGTGAAACACAGATTGTATCGACCTGAAGAATTTGGAGAGGTTCCACGTTATTCAGGACAAAAAACGGTTTATACTTTGCTTTATAAATTGTTGCAAGATTTTAGTATTTTCTTTCCGTTTATTACCGAAGAGATTTATCAAGAGCTGTATCATCAAGAAAAATCCATTCATTTAACTGAAATCGAACCGTTAAATTTTGATTTTAAAGAAGAGGTTAAAAATGGGGATGCAATTATCAATATTATTAGTGAAGCAAGAGGAGAGAAGTCTAATTGTAATAAATCATTAAAAACACCGATTTCTATTTTAGAATTAAGTGTAGATAGTGATTTGAAAGAGGCTATTGAACAATCAAGCAAAGATTTTAAGGCGACGCTATTTATTGAAAAATTGGTTTTAAAAGAGGGCGAGACGACTTATAAAATAGATAAAATTGAACTTTCAGAAAACGATAACTAAGGTTATTGTTTTTTTTGTGTTTTTTCTGATATAATTAAATCAAGGAAAGTTTTTTATGAAAGAAATAATTAATCAAGTAGCTATTGATAAGTTAAAAGTTCAGCTATCCCATTCATCGCTGATTCCTCAAAAAAGAAAAAAATTGTTATATCAAATTAAAAAATTGCTTTTTTTAATGACGATTGATGAGTCTATTGGGCTTATTTCTGATACACATATTGGAAGCAAAGATGAAAATTTTGAGTATATTAAAAGGACCTATGATTTTTTTAATCAAAAGGGAATTGGTAAAGTTTTGCATACAGGCGATTTGTTTGATGGACTTTGTGAACATCAAAATATTTATGAAGAATCTAAAAAAAATGCGATTTGTCAAAGGCAATTAGATCATCTTTTAAAAGAATACCCAAGAGGATTTGAAAATTTTATCATTTTAGGCAATCATGATGAAGATTTTCTTTGCTTGAATGATTCTATTCTAGATTCGTTATTTTTAGATAGAGAAGATTTTATTTATTTAGGAACCAATGTGGGTTATTTAAAATGGTATGATAAAACGATTGTGATGAAGCATCAGAATGAAGATACTTTTGCTTCAGATTTGATTTTAAAAGGGCATGCTCATTTTTTTTCTTATCCTGAATTTAAAAAAACTTTAAGGTTACCTTCTTTGAGTGATAATCATCCTAGAAAAATTCAAAATAGGAATCAGTTACCCGGTTTTATTATTTGTGAAAAAGAAGAAAATCATTATTTCTTCGATTATTATATTTTTCAAGAAGGGGCAATAAAGCGAGTTTTAAAACAACAAGATCTGTTTCATTAATTCTTGACAAATTTTTAAATTTGATTTATAGTCTATCTCTATGAGAAAGGGTTAAAAGAAATGGTTTTAGAAAAATATAAAAAAGAATTAGAAAAATTAGAAAAGCTCGTCAATCTTAACTTAGAGGCATATTATAATACGGATTATGCTTTTGTTCCAGGGATAAATAAATTACGAGAAAATCTTAAGAGTAAGCAGCCATTAGAATCCATTCAACAGGTAGAAAAGTTTGGTAAAGAGATAAAAGATATTTTAATATTTTTAAATGATCAAGAAAATGATTATTTGCTTTATATTGATTTTGAAATGATTCGCACCTCTGTTATGTTTAATCAATGTATTGATCAAAGTTTTTTACATTTCTCTTACAAAGAACAACTAGAAATAATTTTATATTTTATTAAGAAAAATTTAGAACATCATATTTTGGATCAAGATAAGCAAAATTTTAAAAGGTCTATTTGGAAATCTTTTTATAGTCACTTATCAGAAAAAGAGTTTGAAAAATTATATGATGTAGAAATGAAAAAGGATTCAGAAAAAAGAGATTTATATTTTAGAAAAGTTTTGTTGAAAAGTGAAAAAAATTGGTATTTAAAAAAGAACGTTAGTATTGCTCATCGTATGCTTAAAAAATATTATTTTGACAAAAAAGAAAATTTTTCTGAGAAAGATCTTTCTTTTGTTGTTAAATCTTTTGCTGTATTAGGTTTGGATTCTACGATGTG
This sequence comes from uncultured Mycoplasmatota bacterium, assembly GCA_948466395.1. Taxonomy (GTDB): domain Bacteria; phylum Bacillota_I; class Bacilli_A; order RF39; family UBA660; genus MGBC108787. The sequence continues at coordinate 10,368 of CAOKAG010000005.1, read as the reverse complement.
TGATGCTTTTAAAGTTCTATTAAAGAAAAAGATTAAGGCAAGAAAAGAAGAAAAAGAAGGGGTGTCTAAAAGAAAAATAACCCCCCTTAATCAAAAAGAAACTAAAAAATTATATCGAGAAATTATGGAAATGTATAATATTGATGATCAAAGGGTTATTCGACCTTTAACATTATCAGAAATTATCTTACTAGTTGAAAAAATGAAAAAAATGAACGTGAATCAAAAAGAAATTATTAAATTTATATGTAATGTGAATAAAGAAGGATTAGAAGCTTATAAAAATAGTAGAGTCAAGTTGTCAGAATATTATCCTAAACTTGTTTTGTATGCGCGTAACGAAACGGTAAATTACTTAAATGACTGTATAAAAGAAATGTTAACGATGCAAAATTGTGAAGACTATTCTTTTTGGAAAAAAAATATGGAAGAAACTTTAAATAAAGCTTTACTAGAAGTACAAAAAGTTTATGAATATGAATTCAATGAAGGAATGAAACTCCATTAAAATATATTCAAGTTAAAAAGACCATTTATATAAAAATGGCGCTGGTAATAATAAAAAAATAAGTAATTTATTTTACTTTTTTTTAATGGTTTGATTATTTTTTTTCTTTCTTTGTGTTTTATCACGAATTTTTTTCATCATGTCTAATTCTTTAGCGTTGTATTTTTTTAAATTAGGAAAAGCTTCTAACAGTCTTTTGGGATACGTTTTAAATTCTGTTACTTTTGATTTAATTAATTTTTCTAACATCCCTGGGATTTTAGCTAACTTTTCATTTTTTAATTCCTCACAAATAATTAAGCGATTTCTTAAGTTATAAGCGATAATAAATGAATAAATACAATCTATAATGAAAATAAAACAAAAGATTAAAGCTAAAATAAGTTGATTTTTAGAGGATAAAGGAAGAAGTAAGTTGCATACAATTGGATAACCTAAGTAAATAATAATAAGAGAACCTAATCCAAAGAGTAATGTATTTTGTAGGCAGATGCGACCATTAATATTGAATTTCATCTCTGTATAATCCCACCATTTGTTATGAAATATTTTTTCTAAAAGAAAACTTGTGAAATATTCTAAACATGAAGTAATAATGGCTCCTAATAAAAAAACAATTACAGGATCTTCTTCGAATCTTAATAGTGAAAAAAGAATAAATAAACTTCCTACTCCGTAAATTGGGCAGTAAGGTCCACATAAAAATCCACGATTGACTAATTTTTTTTGATAAAGACTACTAAATATGATTTCGCAAATGTAGCCACAGAAACTGAAAATTAAAAAAACTAAAAAAACATAAGAAATTGAATCGTTCATAAGCATCACCTTTTTTAAATTATATCATTATTCCTTTATCTTGTAAATTAATCATAAAAAAGAATTATTAGCGTATATATTGATTAAGGTGGAGGGATGTTATGATTAATAAAAATGGTTTATGGTTTGTTACATTATTTAGTTTGATTTTAGTTTTAGGGATTTATTATGTTACAACCAAAAATGATGAAGTTTTACAAGTCGTTAATAAAACAGATGAAGTAAAAGAAGTATTAGAAACCAATGAAAGTAGTATACTTGTTTCGTTGAAAGTTAAAGAGGAAGAAGAAATGCTTGCTGAAATGGAGAGTTTACAAACGATTCTTTTAGATGATACCGCCAGTTTGCAAGAAAAGAATGATGCTTATAATTCTCTTCAAACCTTAAATGCGACAAAGGGAAAAGTGGAGGCTTTAGAAAAAAAGATAAAAGAAAAATTAAATTTGGATTGTTTTATTAAAATTAAAAATGATCAGATTAGTGTAACTGTAGCTAGTAAAGAACATAATAGTACACTTGCCAATAATATTATTAGAACCATTCAAGAGGAATATGAAACTAAGATGTATATTGTTGTAAAATTTCAAGGGTAAATCTATTTTTATGCTCACTTAAAATTTTAATATTCATAAAATATTATAGTTAAAATGGATATTAAATGAAAGTGAGGTTTTTTAATTTGAAAAAAAGTATATTAACAAATAGAGAACAAGAAGTTTTTGAATTACTTGTTTTAAATAAGTCAACGAAAGAAATAGCTGAATTTTTAGGTATTAGTGAAAAAACAGTGCGTAATCATATTTCTAATGCTATACAAAAGCTTGGCGTTAAAGGTCGAGCACAAGCGGTTGTAGAATTAATCAAACTTGGAGAAATACAGATTAGTTAGAAAGATTTCTAACTTTTTTAGTCTTTTTTTTTCTTTGTATCATAAGTTTTATTAGGTGAATTATTATGTTAAAAAAAGGGATTATTCGAAGAATTACCATTTCTTCTTTAGCACTTTTTATTTTATTGGTGACTTATTTTTTTCCTTCTAAATTAGAAAATAATGATTACAAACAAACGCTTAATTATATTGAGACACAAAAAGGCGTGGTTTATTTACTAAATAAAGAAAATTATGTTTCAAGAGTGAATATGGTTTTTAATAATAAGGAAACGTTAGAGAAGATTAAAGAAATTATAAATATTTTGACTCTTAAAAGTAGAGAAAGCGAGTATATTCCAGATCATTTTTTTGGAGTGATTCCAGTTAATACAAAAATAAATAATGTGTCTTTAGAAAACAAATTATTGAAGATTGATTTTTCAAAAGAGTTTTTAAATACAACAGAAAAAAATGAAAGAAAAATGATTGAAAGTCTTATTTATTCTTTAACTGAATTAGAGGAAGTAGAAAATATTTTAATTTTTGTAGAAGGAAAGGGGTTTACTGAACTTCCTTATAGTAAAGAAAAGTTGCCCTCTCTTTTAAATAAAGATTTTGGAGTTAATAAGATTTACGATATTGATAGTATTAAAGATACAACTAAAACGACGATTTATTATGGGAGTAAAGAGGAGGATTATTTTTATTATGTTCCTATTACTTATGTGAGTAATAATCAAAATGAAAAAATAGATATTATCATTGAAAAATTAAAAAATTCTCCAATTTATGAATCAAAATTAATTAGTTTTCTTCATGCAAATGCTGAAATAACGAATTATGAAATATTAGAAGAGGAAATTAAACTTAGTTTTAATAATTATATTTTTGAAGATCTTCAAAATACAACTATTTTAGAAGAAGTTAAATATATGATCTATTTGTCGTTAAGAGATACTTATAATGTTAAACAAGTGGAATTTATTGTAAAAAATGACGATAAAAATGTAAATTTGATTATAAATACACTTGAATAATCCATAATAATAGTATATAATCAGTATGAATTTACTGATTATGTCCTGATAGCTCAGCTGGATAGAGCATACGCCTTCTAAGCGTACGGTCGAGAGTTCGAATCTCCCTCAGGACACCATTGAGCAATCTATTCTAACTTTTGTTAGATTTAAACATATAGTATCAACTTCAAAAGAAGTTGATTTTTTGCATTTAAGGAAAGAAGGATAGATTTAGATGATTAAATTGAAAACAAAAGAATTACATTTTGATGAGGAATTAAAAAAGAAAATAGAATTTATATGTGATTTTTGTAATACGAAACCTACTATCATTAATGGAAGTATCAAAAACATAGAACATACAAATTTGAATTATATAGAACCTCATAGAGTTATTATTAAAGGTATTACTTTTCTAGTTTTTAATTATTCTAAAACTATATATGTTGGAAGTCTAGCAAATTCCCTAGAAATAAAAGATTTAGAAAGTTTTATTAAATCAATAGATTAAATGTATTAAAATCAAATCAACTTCTCTTAAAATGCCTTTAAATAGGCAAAAATTGGTAATTATGTCTTGACTTTAAAGTTTAAATATCTATAATAGTTAACCAAGAAACAAGTTTTATGTTTTTGGGGGTTAATATGAAACGAAGTTTGAATTATATTAATACAACTTATTTAGATTTTAAGAGGTGTCAAAGACATAAAAATATGTAATGTGTCTTTGTCGCCTCTTTTTAGGTTTCAAAGATAAAAAGGAGGATTAAAAAATATGAATGATGAAAAGAAAATAGCAGGACTTTATATTCGTGTGCCGTTGTAATACATAGGCAGACACATTATCTTCTTTTTCTTCAAGTTCTTGTTTTGTGATTGTAAAACCATATTTACCAAAACTTGTACCTATATCTAGTTTCCCATTAGGTAGATTTTCGTTGATTAGTTCTCCTGTCTTTAAAATGAATTTAATTTTATAAAAATCTTCATTTCCGTTTTCTAATTTTTCGCCAATGATAATCTTATCGACTAGACTATTGAATACTTCTTCATTAAATTTTGTAAGACCTTTATACCGTTTTAAGGTATTAGATATTTTATCAATTTGTTCTAATTTTTGTTTTCTAGTATTTTCTATAGCTTCAGTATCTTTTAGTTGTTGTTCGTACTCTTTAATCTTTTTAGTAATTTCCTGATTTTTCTGATTTAGTATTTCTTTTGAAATAGAGCCATCAAGTTGTAAATCTATTAAATTAGATAACTTATTTTCTAGCTTAGAGATTTCTTCCTTAATCTTCTTTTGATTATTATAATCTTGATTGTCATTGATTACTTCATTTACTTTTTTCATAAATGAATGGATATATTTATCACTATCTTGAAATAGTTTGTTATAAGCAAGTACAAATATATCTTCCAATTCTTCTTGTTTATAATGGATAAGATTGGAACATTCAATTTTATTTCTATGACTTCTACATATCCAATAAGCAACTTCTTTACCGCTACTTCTGATTTTGTAAGAACGTCTGATAAATCTCTCTCCACATATCTCACAAAAGATTTTACTACTAAATGGATACTTTCTACTAAATTTATCACGATTCCCATCTGGCTTGCTAATTTTACTTCTAATAGTTAATATTTCTTGACATTTGTTCCATAATTCGCGAGAGATAATAGGTTCGTGATGATTAGAAGTAAAGTATTGTTCTTTCTCTCCATAATTAACTTTCTTTTTATGAGTTAAAACATTTTCAGTATAGTATTTACCAGTTTTTAAATCTCCTACATATTTTTCATTTGTGATTATTCTTCTTACTGAAGCATGACACCATTTTAAATTAGATGGACTAGGTATTCCTAGTTGATTAAGCTGTAATGCTATTGTTCTAAAACCCACACCTTTGGAATATTCTTCAAAAATGTAAGTAACAATATCTTTCTTACTTTCATCAGGTATTATGATATCTTTCTCTTTATCATATAAATATCCAAATGGAGCATACTTTCCTACTAATTCTCCACGTTTCATTTTCATACGAACTCCAGCCTTTACATTTTCGGATATTGATTCACTTTCTGCTTGTGCGAATGCACTATATAAAGTTAAGAATAATTCATTAGATAAACCTAGAGTATGAATGTTTTCTTTTTCAAAGAATACATCTACATTATGTTCACGAAGAAGTCTTACACAATTTAAAGTATCAACTGTATTACGAGCAAATCTTGAAATAGACTTCGCTAGTATCAAATCAATCTTACCATTTAAAGCATCACTCATCATTTGATTAAATTGTTCTCTTTTTTTAGTCTGTGTACCAGTGATACCCTCATCAGCATAGATTCCTACAAATTCCCAGTCAGGATTTTCTTCTATCATATTTTTATAATGAATTCGTTGTGAGTCATAACTTGTCTTTTGATCTTCATTATCTGTGGAAACTCTACAATAAGCGCAAGTACGAATAAGTTTATATTTTACATCTCCTTTTAAGCACATTGTTTTAGAAGTTGGTGCTATTACGCGGGCTTTATTATTCATTTTTTCCTTTCCATAATTGTTGAATCATAGCATATTTCAAATATTTTATTTACGCAAAACCATATTCTGAATTGTTTAATTTGTTATATTTTACATATTCATTTTCAATTTTATTTTTGATTTTCTTGTATTCGTTAATATCAATTAAATTATTATCTTTGATAAATTCTAGCATAGCAATTTCTGCTACATAAGTTTTTAGATGTTCTAATCTTTTATCACTTCTTTCCATTTAATTATTACCCCCTTTAAATTCTTAAACAATTCATTTCATAGTTACGCACCAACCTTCTTTTAAATAATCTTAAAGAAATTATAACGCGCTTGGTTATTTTATACAGCACTACAAACAAAAAAAAGATAACTAAATAATAGCTATCAAAATCATAAAAATATGAAAAATAATGGCCGAAGTTATGGCCATAGAAATACTCTCTTTTAAAAAATAATCAAAACAAAATAAAAGCAGGATAACCCTGTTTACAAAGAACTAGCCAGTGGCTAGTTTTCCCTTGTTTCATAAGGTATCAGTGAAAACACAGGTGTTTACATTTAAGGAATTTGTTATACAAACGTAAACTTTTCCTTTTTTCAAAACCCTTATAAATAAAGACTTTCTAAAATGTGTTTAACAATCGTACACACTTTTTCAATGTGATTTTTCTAAAATTTCGGCCATAAATTTTGAAAATTTCAATTATTTTATGGCTGTAAGTATGTCTTACTAATGAAGAAAATCAATGATGAAAATGTAGGGGTTTGAATATGAAAAAAAGCACTACTAACATTTAGAAGTAGCACTTTGAGATACAATTATTTCATATTCTACTATATTGTATCACTTGATTGTGTACAGTCAATAAGGATAAAATGTCTAATATTTTGTTGATAAAAATGTTTGAGCGATTTTTATTTAAGCATTATTTTAAAGGAAATATATCGCATTAGTTTTTATATAGATATTGGCAATTATATGATTATATTTAATTTTATTCCTCAAATATCTATAAAAGAAAGTGAATTGATGATATAATTATGTTGACAAATTAAATGAAAAAGGAGAATAAACTATGGAAGTATTATTGGCAACTACAAATAAGGCAAAAATTAAATATTATGGAACTAAATTAAAAGAAAAAGGAATAGATGTATTAAGTTTAAATGATGTAAGTTTAGATTTAGATGTTGAAGAAACAGGCAAAAGTCCAAGTGAAAATGCAATTATAAAGGCTAAAGCATATTATGAAGTTAGTAAAATACCTACCATTGCAATTGATGAAGGATTATTTTTTGATAACATTCCAAATGAAATTCAACCAGGTGTTCATGTTAGACGTGTAAATGGAAAACGTCTAAATGATAATGAAATGATAGAATATTATAAAAATTTAGTTAAAGAATATGGAACATTGGGAGAACTAAAAGGTTATTTTCTAAAATCTGTTGCAATTGTTTCGGATGAAGAAACAACTTTTACATTTGATTATAGAGCAAATCGTATTTTTTCTAGTACAAGCAGTAAAGTTATTGATGAGGGATATCCATTAGAATCAATTCAAATAATCCCTAATTTAAATAAATTTAAATCTGAATTAGATGATAACGAACGAATTGAAATGATGAATCAGGAACAATCAGAACTATTTGATTATATTTTAAAAGTCATTACTGATATTGAGCACAATCATTCTAAAAATTTAGTAAAGTAGTAGAAAAACATGAAGCAATTAAAAGACTTAAATATATATTATGACAAGCTTCAAAAGAAATATGGAGCCAAAGAATTAGATTCTATTTATAATGGTGGTTGTACAGATAGTCCTAATATTTGTTTTGTTTTTATGAACCCGACTGGTAGAAATATTGCTTCTTCTAAAACATGGAAAGGACTAAAATCTCCATGGATAGGGACTAAAAATATCTGGGATCTTTTTGTAGAACTAGGTTTGATTGATGAAAAAATTTATACAAAAATAAAGACAATTAAAGGAACGGAATGGACTGAAGAATTTGCTGAAGAAGTATATGCTGATGTAATAAAACATAAATATTTTATTACTAATCTTGGAAAGTGTACTCAAATTGATGCTAGAGAATTACCTGATGCTGTTTATAAAGAATATCTTCATTTATTAAAACAGGAGTTTACTATTATTAAACCAAAAGTTATTATTTTATTTGGAAATCAAGTAAGTTCTATTGTATTAGGGGAAAAAATATCAGTTTCCCAAGTTCGAAAAAAAAGGTTTATCAGAAAAATAAATGGAGAGGAATATAAATTTTATTCAGTTTATTATCCAATAGGAAATGGTCGATTTAACATAGATAAATCAATTGAAGATATAAAGTGGATAATTAGTCATGAACTTACTAAAAATAGTTCTAATAAAAAAGAAGTTAAAATATAATTAAAACTAACTTCTTTTTTCTATTCAACAATTATTTTCAATTTGAAACATGCTACTTTAAAGTCCTAATGATAAAGTTATATCTAATTTATCAATATGGACTTTTTCTTGTTTTAATTCAGTACCAATAGTGATATTGGTATTTATTTTGTAATCAAAATTTATGATATCAAGTGTTTTAAAATAATACGGTATATGTGTTCCGTAAGAGTAAGTACAGAAGATCAAGCCAGAGAGGGATTTAGTTTACCGGAGCAAGAAAAAAGACTCCGAGCAATGTGTGAATATAAGGGTTATGAAATTTATAAGATCTACAAAGATGCTGGAATAAGTGCAAAAACTGGAAATCATAGACCTGCTTTTGAAGAACTACTTGAAGATATTAAAAATAAAAAATGTAATACGATTGTTGTTTTAAAACTAGATAGATTAACAAGAAGTGTTTATGATATGGAACATATTATGAAGTTTTTAGATGAAAATAATGCTTATCTTGATTGTGCAAATGATGATATAAATACCACCAATGCCAATGGTAAAATGGTTGCAAGACTTTTAACAACAGTTTCACAAAATGAAATAGAAAGAACAAGTGAGAGAACTAAAATAGGCTTAGCCGGTGCAATAAAAGTTGGACACATTCCACACAAGAGTCCCTTTGGTTATAAAAGAGAGGGAAAATTATTAGTCCCAGATTTAGCAACCAAAGATATTATTGTTAGAGTGTTTAATTTATATTATGAGGGTAACTCTTATCAAACTATTGCCAATCTATTTAATAAAGAAGAAGTATTAGGTAAAACAAATTGGTATGATTCAACGATTATGAGAATACTTGAAAATGAAATTTATAAGGGAGATTTTGTTCATGGTAAAAGAACAAAAAATCCAGTTTATTATAGTGATGTAGTTGAACCTATTGTATCAAAAGAATTATGGGAATCATGCCAAGTTCAACAAAAGAAAAATTCTAGAAGTTATAAAAGAACTTTGACTTATATCTTCTTACAAAAACTATGTTGTCCTAAATGTAATAGAATATTAGGTGGTAAAGCAACTACAAAGAAAAATGGTAATTCTTACTATTACTACTATTGTAATGATTGTAAATTAACTATCAAAGAAACTGAAATTGAAAAAGAGATTGAGCATTTTATTGATGATATTAATGAATATGATAGTGTTGTTAATCAAACATTACTACCTATGATTAAAACGAAAATAGAAAATCCAAAAGAAGATATACAAAAAGAAATATCTAATCAAAATCAAAAACTAGATAGAATTAAAAAAGCATATGTTAATGGAACATTTAAGTTAGAAGAATATGATGAAGAACGAAAAATCGTTGAAACAACAATTACTGAATTAGAAAGTAGATTAAAAGAATGTGAAGTTTGTGAAGATTTAAGTTTAACACCAGATGATATATTGATTAAAAGAGATATAGATTATATTAATAAATTACTATATCCAAAAGAATATCAAGAAAATAATTTATCTTGGAGCGAACTTACTAGAGAAGAAAAACAAGATCTAGTAATGAGATATATTGATGAAATAAAATTAAAAGAAAGTTCTAATCATAAGTGCAAAGTTGATGAAATATTGTTTAGAGAAAATATGTGCAACACTTGTAATGAGTTATATGATTCTGGTTATTTAGATAAAAAAGATTATGCTTTAATTGGTAATGTGGTTACAAAATTAAGATTTAGTGAATATCTTCCGTTTGATAAGGTAAGTCAACATATCTTTAGATTAAGAGAATTTTATAATGTTGGATACTATGAGGCAACTTACTATTATCAAGATAAAGTAATGTTCTTCAATTACCATAATGAGAGAAGAATTGTTAGAATATTTCCATTAGAGGATTATAAGAAAATGGATAAACTTGATAAGTTGAAACTTGGAGTTATTTATGTAAATGATGGCGATAAATCAATACTAGAAAATGAAGAAGATGTATTTGAATATCTACCACCAGTTGTTAATTCAACTGAATATGAATTAGATGAAAAGACGAGGAAAAAGAGAGAACAAATTGAAAAGGAATTTGAAGAAATGAAATCTAAATTAGATGATAAATAAAATTATGAGAACCTTTACTTACGAAGTTTGTAAAAGGTATGAATAATTTTCACACGATTTAATTTTTCATTAAGAAGTTTTGCTTTTAATACGGAGTTTTA